>SSSX01000721.1 GCA_015657735.1 Zoogloeaceae bacterium | reverse complement strand
CCTATTCGGCGCGCCGTTTCATGCTGGTCTCCGACACCCAGCGCCTGTACATCGCCCAGGGCCGCCTCCTGAGCCTCGACATGCAGACCCCCTCGGTCGAACTCTTCCAGTACGAAATCGACCCCTATCCGCTATGAGCGCAGCAGATCGTCCCCGGCGCCGAGCGCGCTGAGCGGAAGATCTGCCGCCTCGTCGATGGCGGCCAGCAGATCGTGCCAGCGCGCGTCGACCCGCGCCTCGACGCTGCACGGCACGCCGCGCGGAATCGTCGGCGCATTCCAGCCAAACAATCGACCGACCTCGGCCAGCGCCACGCCGTCCGCCGCCCGCGCCAGCAGCCAGCCGCCCTGGTCGCGCCGCGCCACCACGCGGGCGGCTTCCAGCGTCTCCAGCACGTCGCGCACCTCGCCATGCCCACAGCGCGCCACGTCGGCGAGCACATCGACGCCGCGGCAGCGCCCCTCGCGCTGGGCGTCGACAAGTTCGGCGAGGATCAGCAAGGCCACGTAGAGCCGACGCCCGGGAAACGCTGGCAAGGGCCTGGCACGCAGATTGCGTTCCGGCAACACGGCCGCCACCACCGCGCCCAGCAGCACCACGATCCACGAAAGATAAAGCCACAAGAGAAAGATCGGCACCGCCGCAAACGCGCCATAGACGATCGTGTAGCTCGGGAAGTGCTTCAGATAAAGCCCGAACAGCCGCTGCATGACCACAAACGCAAGCGCGGCCAGCACGCCGGCGACGAGCGCGTCGCGGAGCCGTACGCTGCAATGCGGAACGGCGTAGTAGAGCGTGGCGAGGACGCCGGTCAGCACCGCCACCGAAATCAGGCGCAGGCCCACCGCCTCGAGCCAGACCGGCTCGTTCATGACGTTCAGCGACATGCTGAGCGTCGCGCTGGCAAGGAACACGCCACCGGCCAGCAGCAAGGGCCCGAAAGACAACGCCGCCCAGTAGGCCGCCAGCCGGGTTGCCCACGGCCGGCGGCTGCGCACCATCCAGATCTGGTTGATGACCTGGTCGATCGTCTTCATCAGCAACACCGCGGTGACAATCAACACGATGGCGCCCGCGATGGTCAGATTGGTTGCCTTCTGGCTGAACTGCAGCGCGTAGGTGGCAATCACCTTGCCGGCCTTCTCGGGCAGCAGGTTATCCAGCAGAAAACCCTGCAGCGCCGCGTCGAGGCGCGCCGACTGCGGAAACCTGCTAAGGACGACCGCCACCAGCGTGATGAACGGCACCAGCGACAGCAACGTCGTGAAAGCCAGGCTGCCCGCCACCTGGGCGCACCGACCGTCGCGGAAGCGCTGCCAGATCGCCGCCAGCAGATGGCGCGTCGAGGCCGGCAGCACGGCCGCGAGCCACCCGGAGCCGCCGGAAAAATCGGGGCGGGAGTTCATTTACGTATAATGCCTTTCCGTTCTACAGGCCCCGCCATGCAGGAAGTTCTCGTTCTCTACTACAGCCACCGGGGTTCGGTCCGCGCCCTTGCCGAACTGATCGCCCGCGGCATCGATGCGGTGCCCGGCGCCGCTGCGCGGCTTCGGACCGTACCACGAATCTCGACCGTCTGCGAAGCCACCGAAGCCGACATCCCCGACAGCGGCGCACCGTACGCCGACATGCAGGATCTGGAAGAATGCATCGGCCTCGCCCTCGGCAGCCCGACGCGCTTCGGCAACATGGCGGCGCCGATGAAATATTTTCTCGACGGCACTGCCGGCCCGTGGTTGTCCGGTGCGCTCGCCGGCAAGCCGGCCTGCGTGTTCACGTCGTCCGCCAGCCAGCACGGCGGCCAGGAAAGCACACTACTGTCGATGATGACGCCCCTGCTCCATCACGGCATGCTGATCGTCGGCCTGCCGTTCTCGGAGCCGGACCTGACCCGCAGCAGCAGCGGCGGTTCGCCCTACGGCGCGACCCACGTCGCCGGCAAGGACGACAACACCCGCCTCACCGACGAGGAGAAACGCCTCGCCGTCGCCCTCGGCAAACGCCTCGCCGAAACTTCCCTCAAACTCGCCGCCCGATGAAACCGAAAACCCTGTCTCTGATCGCCAGCATCAGCCTGCTGGCCCTGATCGCCCTCTGCCTTGCCTGGGAAGCCATCCTCGCCCCGCTGCGCCCGGGCGGCTCGTGGATGACGCTGAAAGTGCTGCCGCTGATGGTGCCCCTGTTCGGCATTCTGCGCGGCAAGCGCTACACCTACCAGTGGAGCACGATGCTGATCCTGCTCTACCTGACCGAAGGCGTCGTCCGCACCAACGACGCGGCCCCCGGCAACGCACTGGCGCTGGCGGAGGCCGTTCTGAGCGTGATCTTCTTTCTGGCGGCGATGCTCTACGCGCGCAACACCGCGCCCTCGCGACTGGCCGCCCAGGCCACCCCGCAGCACCGAAGCTGACGGACGGCCCGGACCCGGATCGCGGCGGTCAGACCTGCGGGTTCAGCCGCTCGCCGCTGCTCTGCAGCTTGTTGAGGGCGTTGAGATAGGCCTTTGCCGACGCGACGATGATGTCGGTGTCGGCGCCTTGGCCATTGACCACGCGACCGTCCTTCGACAGCCGCACCGTCACCTCGCCCTGCGCATCGGTGCCGGTGGTGATCGCGTTCACCGAGTAGAGCAGCAACTCGGCACCGCTGTCGGCGATGCTCTCGATGGCTTTGAAGGCCGCATCCACCGGGCCGGAGCCGCAGGCCTCGACATTCTCCTCCTTGCCATCCACCGCCAGCGTGACCCGGGCGCACGGCGGCTCGCCGGTTTCGGAATGGAAGGCCGACGACACCAGCCGGAAGTGCTCCTTCGGCTCCGAGCTGTCGTCGCTCATCAGCGCCTGGAGGTCTTCGTCGAAGATCTCGTGCTTTTTGTCGGCCAGCGCCTTGAAGCGCGCGAACGCGTGATTGAGCTGCTCTTCGGACTCGACGACGACCCCCAGCTCCTGCAGGCGCGAGCGGAAGGCGTTGCGGCCGGAATGCTTGCCCATGACCAGCTTGTTGGCGCTCCAGCCGACATCCTCGGCACGCATGATCTCGTAGGTTTCGCGGTGCTTCAGCACGCCGTCCTGATGGATGCCGGACTCGTGGGCAAAGGCGTTGGCGCCGACGATGGCCTTGTTCGGCTGCACCGGAAACCCGGTGATCCCGGAAACCAGCTTGGACGCCGGCACGATGTGCGTCGTGTCGATGCGGGTATCGCACTGGTAGATATCCTTGCGGGTGCGCACCGCCATGACGATCTCTTCGAGCGACGCATTGCCGGCCCGCTCGCCGAGCCCATTGACGGTGCACTCCACCTGCCGCGCACCGGCGCGCACCGCCGCCAGCGAGTTGGCAACCGCCAGGCCCAGATCGTTGTGGCAATGCACCGACCACACCACCTTGTCCGAATTCGGCACCCGCTCGATCAGCGTGCGGATCGTCGCCGCGAACTGCTCGGGCACGTTGTAGCCCACCGTGTCCGGCACGTTGATCGTCGTCGCGCCGGCCTTGATGACCTCCTCGAAAATCCGGCACAGGAAGTCGATTTCCGAACGACCGGCATCCTCGGCCGAAAACTCGACGTCGCCGGTGTATTCCCGCGCCCACTTGATCGCCTTGACCGCGGCCTCGACCACCTGATCGGGCGACATGCGCAGCTTCTTCTCCATGTGGATCGGGCTGGTCGCGATGAAGGTGTGGATACGGCTCGACGCGGCCGGGCGGATCGCCTCGCCGGCGCGGCGGATGTCGGTTTCGTTGGCGCGCGCCAGCGAGCAGACGGTCGAATCCTTGATCGCCTCGGCCACCGCCCGCACGGCCTCGAAATCGCCATTGGAAGCCGCCGCGAAACCGGCTTCGATGACGTTCACGCGCATGCGCTCGAGCTGGCGGGCGATCCTCAGCTTTTCATCCCGCGTCATCGACGCGCCGGGGCTTTGCTCGCCGTCGCGGAGGGTCGTGTCGAAAATGATCAACTGGTCGTTCATGATGGGCTCCTGCCGGATCTTTTTACTTGGATTGCGCGAGATCCCGGCCGTTCAATCAGCCGGGAGCAGACTGGAAATACTGAAATATCAGGCGCGTGACGCGCCAGCGGAGAGCCAGGACGTGCCCGGCAGAACGTGGAACTATAAGTCGGATTTTTCCGCTTCGGCAACCGCCGGGCCGCGCTTGCGCCCCTTCAGCCAGCCCCACAAACCGAGGACATAACCGGACACCGCGTAGCACAGGAAAAGGCCGAACAGGACGCCCGGCGGGTAGCTCGAAACCAGCAGGAAGCCGAGCACGAAGGCGATGATGACGATGAACGGCACACTGCGGCGCAGGTTGATTTCCTTGCCGCTGTAGAACAGCACGTTGCTGACCATCGAAATGCCGGCAAAGATCGTCAGCGCGCAGGCGTACCAGCGCACATCCGGCCCAGAAACGCCGAAGTCGATCACGACCCACACGAGGCCGACGACCAGCGCCGCCGCCGCCGGACTGGGCAGCCCCTGGAAGAACCGTTTGTCGATGACGTCGATATTGGTGTTGAAACGGGCGAGGCGCAGCGCGGCCGCGGCACAGTAGATGAAGGCCGCCATCCAGCCCAGTTTGCCCATGCCCTTCAGCGCCCATTCGTACATGATCAGCGCCGGCGCGGCGCCGAACGAAACCATGTCGGACAGCGAATCGTATTCGGCGCCGAATGCGCTCTGCGTACGGGTCAGGCGCGCCACGCGCCCGTCGAGACCGTCGAGCACCATCGCGATGAAAATGGCCACCGCCGCCTGCTCGTACAGCCCGTTCATGGCCTGCACGATGGCGTAGAAACCGGCGAACAGCGCCGCCGTGGTAAAGAGGTTCGGCAGAATGTAGATTCCCCGGCGACGCCGTTCCGGGCTCAGCAGGGGCTTGCGGGATTGCAGATCGGCCATGGACGCGGAGGAGGAATTGATTCGGACGCGATTGTAACGCAGGAGAATCCGCTGGGTCCGAAAAGGACGGCGAAATCGGCGTCCCACAAAAAGCACGGGGGACTTGCGTCCCCCGTGCTTGGCTCAAGTCAGGCGCGATCAGTTCTTGGACTGGTCCACCAGCTTGTTGGCCTTGATCCACGGCATCATGTCGCGCAGCTGCTCGCCGACCACCTCGATCGGATGAGCGGCGTTCAGACGGCGGCGGGCCGTCATCGACGGGTAGTTGGTGCGGCCTTCGAGGATGAACATCTTGGCGTAGTCACCGTTCTGGATGCGCTTGAGCGCATTGCGCATGGCAACGCGGGACTGCTCGTTGATGACTTCGGTGCCGGTCACGTACTCGCCATACTCCGCGTTGTTGGAGATGGAGTAGTTCATGTTGGCGATACCGCCTTCGTACATCAGGTCGACGATCAGCTTCAGCTCGTGGAGGCACTCGAAATAGGCCATTTCCGGCGCGTAGCCCGCTTCGGTGAGGGTCTCGAAGCCCATCTTGACCAGCTCGACGGCGCCGCCGCAGAGCACGGCCTGCTCGCCGAAGAGGTCGGTTTCGGTCTCTTCACGGAAGTTGGTCTCGATGACGCCACCCTTGGTGCCGCCGTTGGCCGCGGCGTAGGAGAGGGCGATGTCGCGGGCCTTGCCGGACTTGTCCTGGTAGACGGCGATCAGGGTCGGCACGCCGCCGCCCTTCAGGTATTCGGAACGCACGGTGTGGCCGGGGCCCTTCGGGGCGACCATGATCACGTCCAGGTCGGCACGCGGGACGATCTGGTTGTAGTGAACGTTGAAGCCGTGGGCGAAGGCCAGGGTCGCGCCCTGCTTCATGTTCGGGGCCACGTCGTTGCGATAGACGTCCGGCTGGGATTCGTCGGGCAGCAGGATCATGACGACGTCGGCGGCCTTCACGGCATCGGCGACTTCCTGAACGTTGTGGCCGGCATTGACGGCCTTGTTCCAGGAGGCGCCATCCTTGCGCAGACCGACGGTCACATTGACGCCGGATTCCTTCAGGTTCTGGGCGTGGGCGTGGCCCTGGGAGCCGTAGCCAACAATGGTCACCTGCTTGCCCTTGATCAGGGAGAGGTCCGCATCCTTATCGTAAAAAACCTTCATTTCATGCCTTTCTGACAGAAGAGGAGCAAATCATGGAATGCAGCCGGCCGGGGTAAGCCGCCGCACCCAACATTAAACTTTCAATACCCGTTCGCCGCGGCCAACGCCGCAGATCCCGGAACGCACGGTTTCGAGAATCAGTCCGGCATCAATGGCGCCGACGAAGGAGTCGAGCTTGGCCTGGGTGCCGGTCAGTTCGATGACGTAGGTCGTGTCAGTCACGTCGATGATGCGGCCGCGGAAGATGTCCGCCAGCCGTTTCATTTCATCGCGATCCTTGCCGGTCGCCCGCACCTTGACGAGCATCAGCTCTCGCTCGATGTGGGCCGACTCGGAAAGGTCCACGACCTTCACGACTTCCACCAGCTTGTTCAACTGCTTGGTGATCTGTTCAACGATATCGTCCGACCCGGAGGTGACGATCGTCATGCGCGACAGGGAGGCGTCCTCGGTGGGCGCCACCGTGAGGGACTCGATATTGTAGCCCCGCGCGGAAAACAGGCCGGAAACGCGGGACAACGCTCCGGATTCATTCTCGATGACGAGGGAAATGACGTGTCTCATAGATGTGTCGTTGTGGAATTTCATCAGCCCGCAGAGCCATCCGGCGGCGGGCTTTGTCGACGGTTCGGCGGGCCGCCGTGAGGTTTCCGGCACGGCGGGCCCTTCGGCGGATCAGAGGTCTTCGGCGGACAGGATCATGTCCGTGAGGCCCTTGCCACCCTGCACCATCGGGTAGACGTTTTCGGTCTGGTCCACCTGGATGTCGAGGAAGACCAGTTCGCTCTTGCGTTTGAAGGCCTCCCGCAGCGCGCCTTCCACATCGCCCGGCTGATCGACGCGGATGCCCACGTGCCCGTAAGCCTCGGCGAGCCGCGCGAAATCGGGCAGCGCATCCATGTACGACTCGGAGTAGCGGTTGCCGTGGAAGATCTCCTGCCACTGGCGCACCATGCCCAGATAGCGGTTATTGAGCATCACGACCTTGATCGGCAGCCGGAACTGCTTGCAGGTGGACAGCTCCTGGATGTTCATCTGGATCGACGCCTCGCCGGTGACGCACGCCACCGGCGACCCCGGATGCGCCAGCTGGACGCCCATCGCGGCCGGCAGGCCGAAGCCCATCGTGCCCAGCCCCCCGGAGTTAACCCAGCGCCGCGGCTTGTCGAACTTGTAGTACTGCGCGGCCCACATCTGATGCTGACCGACGTCCGACGTCACGAAAGCGTCGCCGCCGGTGACTTCCCACAGCTTCTGGATCACGTACTGGGGCTTGATCAGCCCGCTGTCGCTCTGGTTGAACTTCAGGCAGTCACGCCGACGCCATTCTTCGATCTGCTTCCACCAGCCGGCCAGGGATTCCTGGTCGGGCTTCTCGGTGGTGGCATCGAGGGCGGCCAGCATCTCGCCGAGCACCTCACCCACGTCGCCGACGATCGGCACATCGACCTTCACACGCTTGGAGATCGAGGACGGATCGATGTCGATGTGGATGATCTTGCGCGGCTCGGAGGCGAAATGGGCCGGACTGCCGATCACGCGGTCGTCGAAGCGGGCGCCGACGGCGAGCAGCACATCGCAGTAGTGCATGCCCATGTTCGCCTCGTAGGTGCCATGCATGCCGAGCATGCCGACATACTGGCGGTCGGTCGCCGGATAGCCGCCGAGACCCATCAGGGTGTTGGTGCACGGGAAACCGAGCTTGCGCACCAGCGTCGCCAGCTTGTCGGACGCATCGCCGAGCACCACCCCGCCGCCGGTGTAGATCATCGGCCGCTTGGCCTCGAGCAGCAGCTGCAGCGCCTTCTTGATCTGGCCCTGGTGGCCTTTGAGCACCGGGTTGTAGGAGCGGATCGACACCGACTGCGGGTAGTCGAACTCGCATTTCTGGGCGGTGATGTCCTTCGGGATATCCACCAGCACGGGGCCCGGTCGGCCGGTCCGGGCGAGGAAGAACGCCTTCTTGATCGTGCGGGCGATGTCGCGGACGTCGCGCACGAGGAAGTTGTGCTTGACGCAGGGGCGGGTGATGCCGACCGTGTCGACCTCCTGGAACGCATCCTGGCCGATCGCGGCCGTCGGCACCTGGCCGGAGATGACGACCATCGGGATCGAGTCGCAGTAGGCGGTGGCGATGCCGGTGACGGCATTGGTCGCTCCCGGGCCGGAGGTCACCAGCGCCACGCCGACCTTGTCGGTGGAGCGGGCATAGCCATCGGCCGCGTGGATCGCCGCCTGCTCGTGACGGACGAGGACATGCCGGACCTTGTCCTGCTTGAACAGTTCGTCGTAGATATAGAGAACCGCGCCACCCGGATAGCCGAAAAGATAATCAACCTTTTCTTCCTGGAGGCACCTGATTACAATTTCCGCACCGGTCAATACCATCAACGCACCCGAAGCTGTCTCGGCAAAGTAAAGCGTCGAACCATACCGCCGAGCCGGCGATTGGTCAAGGCACGCCGGTTTATGCACCGGCCTAGCGCGAACGTGTTGTGCTGCCCCGGGCACCGACGCCCGCACACGGCTCGCCCCCAAGAAACCAGAGGAACGTCCCCCTGCCCTCCCGCCTCGAACTATCGGATTTCCTCGCCAGCGTCGAAAAGCGGGCCTTCAAGCAGGCCCTGTTCGCGGTGCGCAACGAAGAGTCGGCCCTCGACATCGTGCAGGACGCAATGATGAAACTTGCGGAAAAGTACGGCGACAAACCCGTCGACGAACTGCCGATGCTGTTTCAGCGCATCCT
>SSSX01000720.1 GCA_015657735.1 Zoogloeaceae bacterium | reverse complement strand
GGCAAGAAGACCCTGCTGCTCGGCCCGAACTGTCCTGGTCTGATCACCCCCGACGAAGTGAAGATCGGCATCATGCCGGGGCACATCCACAAGAAGGGCCGCATTGGCGTCGTTTCCCGTTCCGGTACGCTGACCTACGAAGCCGTCGGTCAGTTGACCGAACTGGGCCTCGGCCAGTCGTCCGCCGTCGGTATCGGTGGTGACCCGATCAACGGTCTGAAGCACATCGACGTCATGAAGGCCTTCAACGACGATCCGGATACCGACGCCGTCATCATGATCGGCGAAATCGGTGGCCCGGACGAAGCCGAAGCTGCCATGTGGTGCAAGGCCAACATGAAGAAGCCGATCGTCGGCTTCATCGCCGGTGTCACCGCGCCGGCCGGCAAGCGCATGGGCCACGCCGGTGCGCTGATCTCCGGCGGCGCCGATACCGCCGATGCCAAGCTCGCCATCATGGAAGAGTGCGGCTTCACGGTGACGCGCAACCCGTCCGAGATGGGCAAGCTGCTGAAGGCCATGCTGTAATCCGGCCTTCCGGCTGAACCGGACCGCGCCCGTGGCTGACGCCCGGGCGCGGTTTTTTGTGCCCGCGATTTGGGTTCGCGGGCACACGCTGCGCGGTTTCAGCGGCGCCGGGCGGGCGGCAGCTCGTCGGTGCCGCGCGGCGGCATCATGGCGTGAGGCTCACGCCGGCTTTCGAATTCGCGCTTCAGTTCCTCGGCTTTCTTGCGCTGCTCCGGCGTCAGCAACTGGTAGATCTGATTGGCGCTGGCGGCGCGCATGCGGGCCATCGCCGCCATGGCCTGGGCGCCACTTTCGGCCAGCGTCGCGGCCTTCGCCTCGTCGTAATTCGCCGAAAAACCCATGGCGTGGAGTTCGCTGCGGGCCTTGTGCGCCTCCTTGGCTTTGTCCCGCAGTGCGGGCGCCTGGTCGTGCATGATCTTGAAGATCTGGTCGCGCTGCGCTTCGGAAAGATTCAGCGCGCGCATGAACGGGGGCAGCGGCGCTTCGTCGTCGAAATGACCCATCCCGTGGCCGCCCGGGCCGTGCATCATCATGCGCGGGCCGGGTCGGGCGTCGCATTGCTCCCGGTCCATCGCGTTGGCGGTGCCGAGCAGAACGGCGCCGAGGCTGAAGCCGAGGACGATCGGCATGACGACGGTGTGGCGGATTTTCATGATGTTTCCTTCGAAGAGTGTCGGTCTGGTGGTCGATGGCTGGTGCGCATCTGACAGGACGGAGTTTCGCCCGGCGCGACGTAAAGGGCGGTTGCCCGCCGGTAAAGCTGGGTAAATGAAATGCGTCGGCGGATTTCGGTGGCGGGGCGTGACGCGCGCCGCCTCGCCGTGCGCCGGGTGTAAAGACTGGTAAGGACGGGTAAAAGGATGGCCGGCCGGGCCGGCGGCGGGTTTCGCGGCCGGGGCGCCGTCCGTATCATCGGCGGCGGAATTGCGGACGGCAGGTGGGGACGATGAGCAAGGTTTTACTGGTGGACGACGATGTCGAGCTGGCGTCGATGCTGCGCGAGTACATCGGGCAGGAAGGCTTCGAAGTGGACGCCGTGCACGACGGCGAGGCCGGCGTCGCGGGTGCGCTGTCGGGCGCGTACGCGATCGTCGTGCTCGACGTGATGATGCCGCGCCTCGGCGGCATCGAGGCGCTGCGCCGCATCCGCGCGCAGAGTCAGGTTCCGGTGCTGATGCTGACCGCCCGCGGCGACGACGTGGATCGTATCGTCGGACTCGAACTGGGGGCCGACGACTACGTGCCCAAGCCGTGCACGCCGCGCGAACTCGTGGCGCGCCTGCGGGCGATCCTGCGGCGCACCCAGGAGCCGTCCGCGGATGCAGCCGACGGCGTGCTCGCCGCCGGGGCGCTGATCATGTGGCCGCCGATGCGGCGTGCCAGCTGGCAGGGCCGGCCGCTCGAGCTGACCAGTACCGAATACAACCTGCTGGAACTGCTGGCCCGCAATGCCGGACGGGTCGTCGGCAAGGCCGAGCTGTCGGAGCAGGGGCTCGGCCGGCCGCTGGCGCGTTTCGACCGCAGCATCGACGTGCATCTGTCGAGCATCCGCCACAAGCTCGGGCCGCGTCCCGACG
>SSSX01000103.1 GCA_015657735.1 Zoogloeaceae bacterium | reverse complement strand
CTTGGCCTTTTCCCACTGGCCCGAACCGAGGGTGTGCAGATGCACGGCCTCCGGGTCGGCGCCGGCGTAGCGGGTGATCACGTGCAGCTGCGACACCGGCACGTAGAGCTTGTCGCCGTTGGCGTATTCGAGATGCAGGAACTCGGTCTGGCCTTCGCCGAGGTCCATGTGCACCAGGCCCATGTAACGGCCGATGCCGTGGCTGGAGTGCACCACCGGATCGCCGGGCTTGAGCTCGGAGAGATCGCGCAGCCAGCCTTCCATCGTCGCCGCCTTGCGGCTGTCGCGGCGCGTGCGGGTGCGGGCGGTGGCGGCGTAAAGCTCTGACTCGGTGACGACGGCGAGCCCCGCCTCGGCCAGCACGAAACCCGCGGCGAGCGGCCCGGTGCCCAGCGCGAGACGGGCGTCGCCGGCCACGAAGGCGTCAAAGTCGGCGTTGGCGGCCGGCTTGAGGGCGTATTCGGCGAAGTATTCGGCAATGGTCTGCTGGCGGCCGGCGGATTCGGCCAGCACCAACACGCGGCCCGGAAAGCCGGCGCAGAAGGCCTTGAAGCGGTGCAGCGGATCGCTGGCCTTGCGTTCGACCGAGACGTCGGGCAGCGCCGCGGCCGGTCCGCCGGCGCCGCCGGCCGGCAGGGCCAGGCGCACGCGTTCCTTCAGCGCGACGAAG
The DNA here is from genome assembly GCA_015657735.1 of Zoogloeaceae bacterium. Taxonomy (GTDB): domain Bacteria; phylum Pseudomonadota; class Gammaproteobacteria; order Burkholderiales; family Rhodocyclaceae; genus Zoogloea. The sequence goes on along the minus strand of SSSX01000103.1, from coordinate 2,394 downwards.
AAGCTTTCTTCCGACAGGAAGAGCTGTTCCGGCGCCATGATCGGCCGCGTCTTGTCGCCGCCGAGCAGCTGGTGGCGGCTGCGCGCGTCCTTCCAGAAGGCGTCGATCGCCGCGGGTACATCGCGGTGCAGGAAGATCGTCGAGCTGGCCGGCAGGTAGTCGAACAGCGTGGCGGTCTCGTCGAAAAACAACGGCAGGTAGTACTCGATGCCGGCCGGCGCGATGCCGTTGGAGACGTCCTTGTACACCGTGCAGCGCGACGGATCGCCTTCGAAGGTTTCGCGGAAGCGGCCGCGGAAGCGGGTGCGGCCGGCGTCGTCGAGCGGAAACTCGCGGGCCGGCAGGAGCCGCACTTCCTTGACCGGGAAGACGGTGCGCTGGGTATCCGGGTCGAAGGTCTTGATGCTTTCGATCTCGTCGTCGAAGAGGTCGATGCGGTAGGGCAGCGCGGCGCCCATCGGAAACAGGTCGACCAGCCCGCCGCGGACGCTGTACTCGCCTGGCGACATCACCTGCGTGACGTGGGCGTAGCCGGCGACGGTCATCTGGCCGCGCAGGCCGTCCACGTCGAGCCTGGCGCCCTGCTTGAGGAAGAAGGTGTAGGCGGCGAGAAAGGCCGGCGGGGCGAGGCGGTAGAGCGCCGTCGAGGCCGGCACGAGGGCGATGTCGGCCTCGCCGCGGGTGATCGCGTAGAGCGTCGACAGGCGTTCGGAGATCAGGTCCTGGTGGGGCGAGAAGCTGTCGTAGGGCAGGGTTTCCCAGTCGGGCAGCAGATGGGTCGACAGGCCGGGAGCAAGCCAGGCGATCTCGTCGGACAGGCGCTGGGCGTCGATGGGATTGGCGGTGACCACCACCAGCATCCGCCCGCCACCGGCCAGCCGCGCGATGGCGAGGGCGTCGCCCGAACCGGCAAGGGCCGGCAGATCGAGGCGCTGGCCGGGTTTGGCCTGGGTGAAGGCGTCGAGGGACGGGAGCAGGGAGCTGAAGGGGGTCATGCGGGACGGGCGCTGCGGGGAGTCGAACTTTTAATTATACGATCGCCGCGCCGGCACGGGGCAGGGCGGTCAGCGCCGGTCGATCTGGAAGGTTTCGACGATGCGGTCGGTTTCGGTGCCGACTTCGTTCCAGCTGGATTCGGTGACGTGGGTCCAGCCGTGACGGTCGCGGGTGATGACCGTCGAACAGCGGGTGCCGTAGCCAGGGGCGCGGATGAAGGCACTCGACAGCATGCGTTCCCAGGCCAGGCTGACGCCGGTGCGCGGGAGCATCGCGTCGGCGGCCGGGCGGTCGTCGCGCAGCAGTTCGCGCAGCGGCGTGTCGTCGGGCAGGGCGCGCAGCGCGCGGGCCAGGCGCGACTTGCCGGCGGTGACTTTCGGCCACGGCGTGTCGAGAAGATGGTTGGACAGCGCGTGAAGGCCCGGTTCGAGGATGTGCGCGGCGCCGCTCTCGCTCTCGTAGATGCCGAGACTGTCGCCGTCCGACACGAAGATGTTGAAGGCGTTGTAGCGCGGCCCTTCGCGCTGCAGGCGGGCGAGCGCGTCGGCGGTGCGCTCGCCGCCGGTGAGGAAGTCGGCGACCAGCGCGCCGCGCGACGGCGTGCCGTTGCGGGTGCGGCCGGGGTCGCGGAAATTGGTGAGGCCGGCAAAGCGGCCGCCGCGGGTGAGGCCGAGCCAGGTGCCACCGGCTTCGAGATCGCGACCGGCGAACACCGACGGCGCGCTGGTCCACCACGCCGCTCGCGCCGCCGGCCGGGCGAAAAATTCGTCGCGGTTGGCGGCCACCACCAGCGGGTAGTCCGGGTGGGCGCGCCAGGCGACGAGGATCAGGCACACGGGACGAAACGCTCGGTGTGCCGGCGGCCGTCGTCGTCGAGGAAGCGCGTCAGGCCATGGCGCTCGACGGCCTGCTCGAGCGCCGCATCGAAGGCGGCGACGTCGGTGACGTTTTCGTAGATTTCCATCCACGTCCACGGATCGTCGGCCTTGCGCAGGAAGCGGCCGGCGACGCCTGTCGCCTCGTCGATTTCGGCCTGGGCGTTGTAGAGCGTCCGCGCCAGATCGGTCTCCATGCCGATGCGCACCGGGTAGTAGATGTAATAGTGGCTCGGCGTCACGTCTCAGCCCAGCGCGTAGGGCAGCGGCAGGAAGGCCAGCGCCGGCCCGTCGGGCGCACCGACGCAGACCCGGGCCGATTCGGCGCTGGACGTCTGCAGCACGACGAGGGCGTCGAAGCCCCCCTTCGGCGCCGGCGCGGCGCTGACCACCTTGCCGGCGGACTGGTCGCCGAAGTCGGCGGCGTAGAGATCGGCCCCGGCGGCGAGTGCGGGCACCTCGGCGTGCACGCGGTACATGCGCTTCTTGAGCTTGCCGAGGTAGTGCGTGCGGGCGACGATCT
>SSSX01000719.1 GCA_015657735.1 Zoogloeaceae bacterium | reverse complement strand
GGCGTCGTCGGCGCTGCTGCCGACGTGGTCGATGCTGACCGTCAGTTCCTCGACCGCGGCGGCCGCGGCGGCGGTCGAGCTGGCGTGATGTTCGGTGGCGACCGACACCTGCTGGGCGGTGGTGGACAACTGGGTCGCCGAGTGGGTGACGTTGTCGGAGCTGTCGACGATGTCGCCGATGGTGCGGGCGAGATCGCCGCGCATCGCGTCGAGGGAGCCGAGCAGCTGGCCGATCTCGTCGCTCGACGCATGCTGCCTCGAATCCTTGCGCAGATCGCCGTTGGCGATGCGGGCCGCCAGCGCGTTGGCGTCGGCGAGGCGCGCGGTGATGCTGCGTATCGTCGTGATGCTGAGGCCGAGCTGCACGAGGGCGGCGGTGATCAGCACCGCCACGCTGGTCCACGTGGCGGTCTGTCTGGCGGCGGCGCCTTCGGCGGCGGTCTTCTGGCCGAGGTCGCGGTTGAAGCGCAGGTGGGCCATCAGCGCATCGTCGAATTTCAGCGCCAGCGGCACATCCTTGATCAGCATCGTCTGTGCTTCGGCATGGCGGCCGGCCTTGGCGACGGCGAGCGTCTCGTCGATGGCCTTGTTGTAGGCGGCGAGGGCCGCGCGTTCGGTTTCGAGCAGGCGCCGGTCTTCGTCGCTGACGATGTAGGCCTCGTAGTCCTTGAATGCCTTGTCCATGTTGGCGCGGGCTTCGTAGAGCTGCTTCTCGAGGTTGGCGAGATCCTGCGCATCGCTCAGCAGCGTCATCCGATAGGCGCGGACGCGGGCGCGGCCGAGTTCGGAGGTCACCGTGCCGAGCACCTCGATACTCGGAATGATATTCACGTTGGCGTAGTTGGCGGCGTCGTAGACGCGGCTCATCTGCTGGTAGCTGATGCCTGCAAGGGCCAGCAGACTGGCCAGGGCGGCGCCCACGAGGAGCATCAGGCGCTGGGCTATGGTCATGATTTCGTCCTGTTCTCTGTGTTGACGATGAGGGGGCGCGGGGTGCGTGTTCGCCCACAGGAACGGCCGGTGGATGGAGAACTTTAGGGCCGGCGGCGCCGGAAGCGGGCAAAACGAGACAGAGTTGACGGCCATCAAAAAAAATCCGCGGTCGCGGGTGCCGGCGGCCGGCTGCTAAACTTGGCGCCCTGCTTGATCATCCTGCCTGCTGCCCGTCGCGCCGTGTCTTCGTCCCGTCTCACCGTCCTGCCGAGCCCCTTTTCGCCCGCCACCGACACCATCCACCTTCTCGAAGCCGCCGACTGCGACAGCCAGTGGCTGTTGCGCCAGGTGTTGTCGGGCGATTACGACAAGCCTTTCGTGATCGACGACGGCACGACGCGGACCCTGCATTTCTCGCTGTCGCTGATCCAGAGCACGATGAACCTGAAGGACCCGTTCGCGCTGGAACTCGACTACACGCAGGCGATGATGAGTTTCCTGCTCTTCCTGCAGCGCCCGCAGCAGATCCTGATGCTCGGGCTCGGCGGCGGCTCGCTGGCCAAGTTCTGCTGGCGCCATGTGGGCTCGGCGAAGATCGTCGTCGTCGAGATCGATCCTCATGTGATCGCCTTCCGCGACGCCTTCGAGCTGCCGCCGGACGATGCGCGCCTGCAGGTGATCGAAGGCGACGGCGCCGACTGGGTGCTCCGCAGCCGCGCATGGCCGGAGCGGCCGGATGTGATCGTGATGGATGCCTTCGACCGTTTCGGCCTGTCCGGATCGGTCAGTTCGACGGCCTTCTACCGCAGCGTGCACGACGCGCTCGCCGGCCGCGGCATCATGGTCGCCAATCTGGCCGGCGAAAAGGACAGCCGCGCCGAACATCTGGCGATGATCGCCGAGGTGTTCGACGACCGCCTGCTGAGTCTCACCCTGCCCGACGGCAACGACATCGTGCTGGCCTTCCGCAACCCGTCCTTCGCGCCGCGCTGGCGCGAACTCGGCAACACCGCCAAGGCGCTACGCGCGCGCACCGGGCTGGATTTCCCGAAGTTCGTGCAGCGCCTCGAACGCAGCCGGCGCCTGCGCTACCTCTGAGCGCTGCCCCGGCATCGCGTCCCGGGACCACGCCGGAAGCAATCTGCCGCCGGTAATCGAGTTCCTTCGTGTGGCCATTCCAAACGCGCCTGCCGCCAGTCGAAACCGAGGTGCACGCCCGGAACGCCCTCGCCCCCCAACGGGAATTCCACGCAGCCAGCCACGGTGTAAGGAACCAGGCCAAGGCGCTCTTCGGTCCCAACTCCGATCAGGTCGCCGCGCCGGGCCTGAAGAAGAAGGCGGAACGCAAATCACCGGTGCGCGTGGGCAGGGCGGCAGAGGCGCGGGGCGAGTAGCGGCCAGGCATGACGGATCGGCGGCGGCAGGGGGCGATCACGCGCGTCCACTGGCCGGCAAGTTCCGCTTGTATATCGGTCGCACTCCGCTATGTTGAATAACTGACCTGACGGGGCCATTCCCGGCCTTCGTCATTCATCCGGTTCATTGCAGCAAGCGACAGCCGTATCCCGGCTGTATGGGCAGTGGGCCGGCGTCCGGCGAAGTGCCTCAGCTTCCTGCCTGATATCCGTGGCCCCGCGGGGGCCGGGTGATCGGGCATCCAGGTGTCGTTGACCTCAAGCTCCCGCATTTCATCGCACAACGCATCCGGGCTGTAGACACACGGGTCAGACGGAGCCGGCGACAGACCCGGGCTGCGCGGGGGTTCGTGTTCGCTCAGAAGCGATGTCGGCGGCATCCGGAGACATTCGGTCACGATGAAGGGAGCGATCACCATGAGCCGCTTGAAGAATGGAATGAACCGTTGCGATGCCGGCAGGGCGCCCCGGGGCAGGAATTGGCTTGAACGGTGCCGTGTCGGTCTGCGCCTCGATCTTGCCCGCCTGCTGGCGCTCGTGGCGCTCCTCAATTGCTCTCCGGCATTCGCGCTGCTGATGAACCTGACTGCCATCAATACGAGCGACTACCCTTTTGGTGCCAATGATCTTCATCTGACCCTGACTTCCACGGCCCCGATTCCGGCCTTGACCGTCACGCAGACTGCGCCACTCGGCCCCCCGGTGGTGACGGGGGCCGGCAGCAAGACGGTGACGCTCGACTGGACGTTCTCCGGGACGCCGCTCCACAAGGGGCAGGGCACCACGATCGGGCTCACCATTCCGGAGCCGGGCATCCATTCCGAGGCGATCACGGCAACCGAGTTTTACTGGACCTTCGCCACGCTGCCGATCCCGAATGGGGCCGTCATCCTGGTGCCAAAGATCATCTATCCGGGGCTGGAGAGCAGTGGGGGACACTTTGCCGTCCTCCATGAAACCGTTTTCTCCGGGCCTCCCTGCGCGGGGCCTGCCTGCGTGGGGCCCCTGATAAGCGGAGATTACTGGTTCGCCGCGATGAGCAGCGGAGCGCCCCCCATTCTTGAGAACACTGGCGCCACCGATATCTGGGTCACCACTTCCATTGGCTTCTTCGATCGGGAACTGAGCCTCGGCGAGCTCAATCCCGGCCTGGCCGGCATGGGGCCGACTTCACCGATCACGCTGTTTGCGGCTGCCGCGGTGCCGGAGCCGGCCACGTGGCTGCTTCTCGGTGCCGCCTGTTCCGGTCTGCTTGCGACACTCGGGGTGCAAAGGGGGATGTGTCGCCGAGGTCGCTCCTATCCGTGAGAAGCCGGAGTCGCATGACACGCGTTCTCCCCGGCGCGCAGCTAAGGGGAATTCACTGGCGCCGTTCGCGTTGGCTGCGGACTCCGGTGCCCATCCCGTGGGGGCGAATTCATTCGCCCGCGGAGGCAAGACAGGGGGACGACCCGGGCTTCACCGGCGGAGGGCGAATGAATTCGCCCCTACCGCGGGTGCCACCTGGTTGCCGGGTATCCGCAATCTGCGGAGCCGACGTCTTTCGCGACATCCATCCCGCCGGCTGGGATGTCACAATCGATGCCTTCTCAATGCCGGAGCGGATGTCGTGGGCGTGTGGCGTGTGGGTTTCCTGTTTGCCGTGACGGCACTGGCCGAAATCCTTGGTTGTTATCTGCCCTGGCTGGTGCTCCGGCAGGGGAAAAGCCTTTGGCTGTTGCTGCCGGCGGCGCTTTCGCTGGCCTGTTTTGCGTGGCTGCTGACGCTGCATCCCACCGCCGCCGGTCGAACCTATGCGGCTTACGGGGGCATGTACATCGCGGTTGCGCTGCTGTGGCTGCGCTTCGTGGACGGGGTTGCGCTGACGCGGTGGGACGTGACGGGGGCGGCGATTGCGCTGGTCGGGATGGCGGTCATCGCGTTGCAGCCTGCGGCGGCTTGAAGGGCGTCTTGCGCATCGCGCCGCCGCGGGGGTCGTTCAGGCGGCGCTGTCGATCGTCCAGCCGGGGCGGCTGTTCGATACGCTGCATTGAAAATCGGATCATGCGACGTGACGATCGAATGCGCAGCCGTCAACAATCGATTGGCGATGCCGCATATCGGATTTTCCCGGCGTAAATCGGATTGCGGTCGCCCATAATTCGATTTGCATGCCGCACGATGCGATTCGCAACCATGCGGATTCGATTTTCACGTCGGAAATCGAATCATCCGGGCCGCCCGTCGCATGGTGCGGAAGATAGGTCGATAAATCTGCCCGTGCTATGACTTTGTCTTGAATCGGGACGCTGCGGAGCGGTAATATCGGCAGCGAGAATGCCCGATGGGCTGGCATTCCTTTCCGGAGGAAAAATCATGGCAGGTAATGAAACCAAACGCATCGCCACCCAGATCATCCAGGCCGACGTGGATGCCTTCCTCGGCTTCAAGGCCGTCCCGGGCTACCAGCCGATCAACCCGGCCTTTTCGCTGGACACCGTTACCGAACTGCACGAGGCCCTGCGCGCCGCCGACGAGGCCGAAGTACATACCCAGAATGCCTACGCCGCCGCGCGCGACGCCGCCACCGCCGCCCAGTGGAAATTCCACAACGCGATGCTCGGCGTGAAGAATCAGATCCTCGCCCAGTTCGGCCCCGATTCGGATCAGGTTGCCGCGCTGGGGCTCAAGAAGAAATCGGAAAGAAAGAAGCCGGCACGGCGAAGCAAGGCGGCGACCTGAGCGGGCGATTGCCGCGGCGGCAGGTCGAGGCGCAGCGCCGGAGTCGGCCGTAGGTGCGACTTCAGTCGCACGCGAAGGCTGGATGGAGGGTTTGTGCGACTGAAGTCGCACCTACGCGGCGCGCAGCGTCGATTGAGCGCGTTTCAACAGCGAGCGCTGACATGCGCAAAAAAACGGCGGCCGGAAAATCCGGCCGCCGCAAAGGCTCCCAGTAGAACCGAAGTCCCGGATTACGGAATCATCCAGGTGAACACGTAAGCCTGCAGCGTGGTGATGATGCCGACCATGGTGGCAAACATCAGGCTGTGCTTGACGGTGAAGCGGAACAGGTCGGATTCCTTGCCGACCAGCCCGACCGCGGCGCAGGCGACGGCGATCGATTGCGGCGAGATCATCTTGCCGGTGACGCCGCCGGTGGTGTTGGCAGCGACCAGCAGGGTGTCGGAGACGCCGACCTGATGCGCGGTGGTGGCCTGCAGCGAGCAGAACAGCGCGTTGGACGAGGTATCCGAGCCGGTGAGGAAGACCCCCAGCCAGCCGAGGAAGGGCGAGAAGAACGGGAACAGCGCACCGGTGCCGGCAAGGAGCAGCGCCAGCGTGGCCGACAGACCGGAGTAGTTGGCGACGAAGGCAAAGGCCAGCACCATCCCGATGGAGTAGATCGGACGCTTCAGTTCGAAGACCGTTTCCTTCAGCGTCTTGGCCGCTTCGCTGGAACGCATGCCGAGAACGGCCATCGAGATCAGTGCGGCGATGAAGATCGCGGTGCCGGTGGCGGACAGGATGTCGAGCTTATAGACCGCGGCGTAAGGGGTGGCCTTGGCGACGATCGGTTCCATCTTGATGACGAGCTTGTCGAGCATCGGCACCGGGAACTGGAACACCAGCGAGTACAGCGGACCATCCTTGGCGAACAGGGCCTTGAACGGCTTGAGACTCCAGATCGTGACCATCACGGTGAGGATCACGAACGGCGACCAGGCTTTGACGATCTGGCCGAAGTTGTAGTGCTTGTCCTCGCCGAGTTCGGCGTGGTGCTGCTTGTCGAAGCGGAAGATGTTCTTCGGCTTCCAGTTCTTCAGGAAGACGGTGAGGCACACCAGGCTGACCAGCGCGGAGGTGATGTCGGGCAGTTCCGGTCCGATGAAGTTGGCGGTGAAGTACTGGGTGACGGCGAAGGAACCGCCGGCCACGATGATCGCCGGCCAGGTTTCCTTGATGCCGCGCCAGCCGTCCATCATCGCGACGAGCCAGAACGGGACGATCACCGACAGCAGCGGCAGCTGACGGCCGGCCATCTGACCGATCTTGAACGGGTCGATGCCGGTGACCTGACCGCCGACGATGATCGGAATGCCCATCGCGCCGAAGGCCACCGGCGCGGTGTTGGCGATCAGGCACAGACCGGCGGCGTAGAGCGGATTGAAGCCGAGGCCGACGAGCAGCGCGGCGGTGATCGCCACCGGCGCGCCGAAGCCCGCCGCACCTTCGAGGAAGGCGCCGAACGAGAAGCCGACCAGCAGCATCTGCAGCCGCTGGTCGTCGGTGATCGATACCACCGAGGCGCGGATGATGTCGAACTGGCCGGTCTTGACGGTGATCTTGTAGAGGAACACCGCCGCGATGATGATCCACGCGATCGGCCACAGGCCGTACAGGAAACCATAGCCGGCCGAGGCCAGCGCCATCTGCACGGGCATCTTGTAGAAGAAGATGGCCACCGCCAGCGCGATGGCGACGGTGATGGTGCCGGCCACGTGGCCCTTCATGCGCAGCACGGCGAGCGCGATGAAGAAGAAGAAGATCGGCAGCGCGGCGACCAGCGCGGACAACCAGAGGTTGCCCAGGGGGTCGTAAATCTGCATCCAGGTTTGCATTCGGTGTTCCTCCTTTGGTGAATGCGTGGGTCGTTTGCGGTTCGGGTGTTGCGTGTGTTGCGGGCGAACGGGTTCGCCTGTTGGGGGTTAACAGCTGGCGAGTCGTGCCGCCTCGGTGCTGCATTCGTCGAGCAGATGGACGATCGAGCGATAAGGCAGACCGGTGGCGTGGGTGAGGCCGATCTCGCAGGTCTGGTTGCTGGAATAGCCGCCGCAGCAGCCGGACGGCACGTCGAGCTTGCGCAGCGCGTGGGCGTTGAGTTCGGGCACCACGAAGCCGCGGTCGCCGCCGAAGCCGCAGCATTTCACTTCGGGCGGATGCACCGGCTGTTCGGCGCACGCCGCGGCGAGCTGCTTGAGCTTGGCTTCGAAGCCCATGCGGCGGGCGCTGCAGTTGAGGTGGATCAGCACCGGGTCGGACTTCTTGGCCAGCATCAGGCGCGGCAGCAGTGCGTCGTGGGCGAATTCGACGAGGTCGAACACCGGCAGGCGTCCGGCGAGGAAGGTTTTCATGCGCAGGCTGCAGGCGCTGGCGTCGAGGACGATGGGGTACTTGCCGTTGTCGCTGGCCTTCAGCAGCGCCGCTTCGAGCTGGGCCGACTTGCGGTCGGCGTCGTCGGCGAGGCCCTTGCTGGCGAAGGACTGGCCGCAGCACAGTTCATTGACGCCGGCCGGCACGATGGGCGCGTAGCCGGCCCGTTCGAGGACGCGGATCACCGTGGCCGACAGCGCCTGCTCGGGGCTGTCGGCGCCGAACATGCGGCCGGCGCAGGTCGGGAAGTACACCACCTTGTCGCCCTGGCTGCGGCTGGCGCGGCTGACGTTGGCGAGCGGCTGCGGGCTCGGCATGCCTTCCTTCCAGGCGCCGCCGGAGAGGCGCGACAAGGCCTTGGTGCCGATCACCGCTTCGGCCAGGTGGCCGACCTTGATGGCGCTGCGGGCCAGCGCCTGGGTGGCGCCGAAGTGGTTGGCGGCGAGGCGGCCGAGGCTGCGGGCCACGCCGGAGAGCTGTTCGCCGCGCACGGCGCGGGTCAGGGCGCCGGTTTCGATGCCCACCGGGCAGGCGGTGGAGCACAGGCCGCAGGTGGCGCAGGTGTCGAGGCCCATGTAGAGGTAGTCCTCGCCGAGCTGGCCGGGGGCTTCGCCGGCGGCCTGGCGGCGCGACAGTTCGCGCCAGCCGACGATGCGCTGGCGCGGCGACAGCGTGAGCCCGTGGGACGGACATTGCGGTTCGCAAAAACCGCACTCGATGCAGCGATCCACCGGCGCGTAGAGCTGGCCGGCGGCGGGCATCGGCTTGAGGTTCTTGAGGTGGGCCTCGGCGTCGTCGTTGATGATCACGCCGGGGTTGAGCAGGCCTTCCGGGTCGAACAGCTGCTTGATGTCCTTCATCAGCGCGTAGGCCTTGGCGCCCCATTCGAGTTCGACGAAGGGTGCCATGTTGCGGCCGGTGCCGTGCTCGGCCTTGAGCGAGCCGTCGTATTTTTCGACGAGCAGCCGGCACACGTCGTCCATGAAGGCGGCGTAGCGGGCGACTTCGGATTCGATGCCGAAATCCTGCGTGAATACGAAATGGACGTTGCCCTCCAGCGCGTGGCCGAAGATGATCGCCTCCGAGTAACCGTGCTTGGCAAACAGCGCCTGCAGGTCGAGGCAGGCGGCGGCGAGCAGCGGCACGGCCACCGCGACGTCCTCGATGATCACCGTGGTGCCGGGTTTCCTCACCGCGCCGACCGCCGGGAAGGTGCCCTTGCGGACGTTCCACAGGCGTTCGATCTCGGTCGGGTCGGTGGTGAAGGCGGGGGCTTCGATCAGCGGGTGGCGGCGCAGTTCGTCGAGCACCGCGGCGATGCGGGTCGCGAGCGCGGCGGCGTCGGGGGCGCGGGTTTCGATCAACAGCGCGGTGGCGCCGTCGGCGAGGGTGCGCAGCAGGGCCGGCATGCCGGGCTTGTCGGCGACCGCCCGCAGCGAGGCGCGGTCGAGCAGCTCGACCGCATCGACCGGCTGCTCCTTGAGGCCGACCACCGCCCGGCAGGCGCTTTCCATGTCCGGGAAGAACACCAGCGCGCTGGCCTTGTGGGCGTATTCGGGCACCGTGTGATAGCTGACTTCGGCGATGAAGCCGAGGGTGCCCTCGGAGCCGATCATCAGGTGGGCGAGGATGTCCACCGGGTCGGTGAAGTCCACCAGCGCGTTGAGGCTGTAGCCGGTGGTGTTCTTGATCTTGTACTTGGCGTGGATGCGGGCGGCGAGCGCCGCGTCGTCGCGCACCTCGCCGGCGAGCCGCGCGAGGCTGTCGAGCAGGCCGGCGTGGCTGCGCCGGAAGGCGGCCACGCTGGCGGCGTCGCCGGTGTCGAGCACGCTTCCGTCGGCGAGCATCACGCGCAGCGCGGCGAGGGTGCGGTAGCTGTTCTGGGCGGTGCCGCAGCACATGCCGGAGCTGTTGTTGGCGGCGATGCCGCCGATCTTGGCGGCGTTGATCGACGCCGGGTCGGGGCCGATCTTGCGGCCCAGCGGAGCGAGGCGGCGATTGACTTCGGCGCCGATGATGGCCGGACCGACGCTGACGGTGGCGCCATCGGCGGCGATGCGGCAGGTCGCCAGCCCTTCGCCGAGGAGCACCAGCACGCCGTCGGTGACCGCCTGGCCGCACAGGCTGGTGCCGGCGGCACGGAAGGTGACGGGGCGGCCGTGCTGGCGGGCCAGATCGATGACGTCGCGCACTTCCGCCTCGTCGTCGACGACGGCGACCACTTCGGGGATCAGGCGGTAGAAGCTGCCGTCGGTGCCGTAGGCAAGGCGGCGCAGTTCGTCGGTGATGACGCGTTCGGCGGGCAGCCGATGGCGCAGGGCTTCGATGAGAGCGGACACGCTGGTTCCTCCCGGCAGGGATTGGATTGAATCGGGGGCGGCGGAGTCACGGAGGCGACCGGAGTCGCCCCCGCCGGGCGCGGGCCGCTAGCGTCGGTTGCGCACCATGTCGCGCAGGCGTCGCGGCGCCGGGGTCAGCGGCGTGCGGGCGGCGGTCCAGCCGGCCTGCTGCGACGGGGCGAACATCCGGAAGCGGCTCGCCAGCCAGCTGAAGGCCCGGTAGCTGCCCGGCCGGCCATAGACCCGCGCCCACATCCGCCACACGAAGGTGGTGAGGCGGTCGTAGCCGGCGCCCTGGCCGACCATCGCCGGCAGGGCGTGAGGTTTGCTCTGGGCTTCGCCGCGCAGGCGGATCAGCAGTTCGGGGATCGGGATCTTCACCGGGCAGACTTCGCCGCAGGCGCCGCACAGCGTCGACACCGTGGGCAGCAGGTGGGTCTGCTCGAGGCCCATCATGTGCGGCGAGACGATCTTGCCGATCGGGCCGGGGTAGGTGGTGCCGTAGGCGTGGCCGCCGATGCGGGTGTAGACCGGGCAGTGGTTCATGCAGGCGCCGCAGCGGATGCATTGCAGGGTCTTGCGCAGCTGCTCGTCGGCGTAGGCCTGCGAGCGGCCGTTGTCGAGGAGGACCAGGTGGACTTCCTCGGGGCCGTCCTTCTCGTCGGGCTTGCGCGGCCCGGAGATCATGTTGAAGTAGGTCGACACCGCCTGGCCGGTGGCCGAGCGGGTGAGGATCGAGAACAGCGGCGCGACGTGCTCGAGTTTCTCGACGACCTTCTCGATGCCGGTGACGGCGATGTGAACCTTGGGCACCGTGGTGCACATGCGGCCGTTGCCTTCGTTCTCGACGAGGCACAGGGTGCCGCTTTCGGCCACCGCGAAGTTGACGCCCGACAGGCCGATCTCCGCCTCCTCGAACTTCTCGCGCAGCACCCGGCGGCCGATCTGGATCAGCGCGTCGACGTTGTCGGTGTAGTCGACGCCGGGGATGTGGTCGGCGAACAGGCGGGCGATCTGCTGCTTGGTCTGGTGGATCGCCGGCATGATGATGTGGGAGGGCTTTTCGCCGGCGAGCTGGACGATGTATTCGCCCATGTCGGATTCGAGCGCGCCGATGCCGGCGGCTTCCATCGCGTGGTTGAACTCGATCTCCTCGCTGACCATCGACTTGCCCTTGACGATCAGCTTGGCCGCATGGCGGCGGGCGATGCCCAGCATGATGGCGTTGGCTTCATCGGGGGTTTCGGCCCAATGCACGTGCACGCCGTTGCGGGTGAGATTGGTTTCGAGCTGTTCGAGCAGATCGGGCAGCTTCGACAGGCTGTACTGGCGGATGCCTTCGGACAGCTCACGCAGCGAGGTGAGTTCGGATTCGTCCGGAAACTGCGCGGCGCGCTTGGCCATCAGGAAATCCATCGCGCCGCGGAAGCTGGTGCGCAGATGGGGGTCGTTCACCGCCGCATGCATGCGTTCGCGCAGGGCCTGGGCGGAGACGAAGGCGAGGGGCCGGGTTTCGCCGCCGGGCTGGGTGGTCGGGGCGCTCATTGCGTCTCTCCTTCGGCGTTGATGACGAGCACGACGAGCTCCTTCGGGCCGTGGGCGCCGTAGGCGAGGGTCTGCTGGATGTCGGCGGTCTTGGACGGGCCGGAGATCAGCAGCGCGTTGGTGGGCATGCCGGCGCCCCAGTTTTCGGCGCGGATCGCGTCGAAGAAGGTCGGATGGATGGTCCGTGCGTCGAGCAGCGCGAAGTGCACCGGCGGCACCAGCGACAGCGTGCGCGGCTCGGCGTCGGACGGCCACAGGATCAGGCTGCCGGTTTCGGCGACGGCGCCGCGGGTTTCGGTGAAGCCGGCGCCGACCCGGTGGAACAGGTCGGCCTTGAGGTCTTCGATCTGGCCGGCCCACGGGCGCAGCGCGGTGCCGGCGAAGATGGCGCTGTCGAGCCGCCGGCCGGAGGGCGTGTCGGCGCCGAACATCAGCGTGCCGACAGCCTTGTCGACGCACAGGCGGGCCAGCAGCGCGGGCCACTCGGCATCGGTGGTGAGGTGCACTTCGGCGTGGAAGCTCTCGATGCCGGCGCGGAAGCGCGCGGCGCGGGCCGACGTCGATTCGCCACGCGCGCGCGGGTCGTAGTGCGCGTCGAGGCTGGGGGCCGGCAGCGCTTCGGCCGGGCGGGCGGCGCGCAGCTTGGCGAGGATGCGGTCGCGGGGGCTCATCGCTGCTCTCCCGACGCCTGGCCGCCGGTGCGGCGCAGCAGGAAGGTGGCGAGGTGCTCGCCGGGCAGTGACGGCGCGGCGCGGCCGGCGTCCTGGTCTTCCTTCGCGGCGCGCTTGGTGATGTTGAGCATGCAGCCGCAGTCGGCGGTGACCACCTGGCTGGCACCGGTGGCCTTCAGCGAGGCGACCTTGTCGCTGACCATCGCGGTGGAGATGTCCGGGTGCTTCAGCGAGAAGCTGCCGCCGAAGCCGCAGCATTCGGATTCGTGATCGTGGATCGCCAGCTTGACGTTGCCGAGGCGGGCCAGCAGTTCGCGGCCGACCAGCAGCGTGCCCATCTCGCGACGCGCCGAGCACGAGGTGTGCAGCGCGACGGTGGTCGGCGCGCCGGCGTCGCGGGGCCGGAAGTCGAGCACATGCACCAGGAACTCGGCGAATTCGAAGGTCCGCTCGGCGATCGCAGCGGCGCGGGCGGCGCGGACCGGATCGTCGGCGAAGATCTTTTCCCAGTGCCAGCGGATCATGCCGGCGCAGGAGCCGGACGGCACGACGATCGGGTAGTCCTCGGCGAAGAGGTCGAGCTGGGAGGCGGCAACCTCGCGCGCCTCGGCCGGGAAACCGCTGGTGAAGGCCGGCTGGCCGCAGCAGGTCTGGTTGTCCGGGAAGATCACGCGGATGCCCTCGCGTTCGAGCAGCGTGATCGCATCCATGCCCGCTTCGGGCACGAAGAGGTCCACCAGGCAGGTGGCGTAGAAGTACACCGCCGCAGGGCGCGGGGGATAGCTGCGCGCGGGCTGCCCGGCGCCGGTTGTGGGGCTGCTCATGTCTCTCCTCCAGTCCTGTCCGCTGACGGCCGATTCTGCTCCGTTGCCGTGGCGCTTGACTCGTTGTTTGTGAGTGCTGCGGGTAAAATGGTAAGACCAATTCATCGCGTGATCGAAAATCTACCCGCCGGCGCCGGTGAAGTCAATCCTCGTGACGGCGCAAGCGATTGATTTCTTGAAAAATCAGGGTAAACCTCTAGTTTTTCGCGGCGGTCTGGCTTGCATGAAGCAAGCGCCGGGCCGTAGTATTCTGGTCAGACCAATTTCGCAAGACCATCATGAGCACCGGCAAGATTGCAGTCCAGCGGTTGTCCGACACCATCGCCCACGAACTCGAGCGGCGCATTCTCGAAGGTGCGCTGAAACCCGGCGACCGCCTGCAGCCGGAGCGCGAGCTGGCCGCCGAGTTGGGCGTGTCGCGGCCGTCGCTCCGCGAGGCGATCCAGAAGCTGATTTCGAAGGGCCTGCTGCACAGCCGGCAGGGCGGCGGCACCTACGTCACCGACCGCCTCGACGCCGGTTTCACCGACCCGTGGGGCGAGATGCTGCGCCAGCATCCCAACCTGCAGGCCGACCTGCTGGAGTTTCGCGGCATGCTCGAATCGGAGGCCGCCACGCTGGCCGCCCGCCGCGCCACCGATATCGACCTGCAGCGCATCGGCGATGCCTTCGCGCGGGTCGAAGGGTTGTTCGCGCAGGGGCCGTCGGCCAGCGTTTTCGGAGAGCAGGTCAAGGCCGACCTGGCCTTCCACCAGGCGATCGCCGAGGCGGCCCACAACGTGATGTTCGGTCACCTCACGGCCAGCCTGTTCCGCGTCACCCACGACCACATCGACCGCAACCTGCGCCACCTGCGCCGGCTCGACGACGACTGGCTCGAACTGCGCGATCAGCACCGCGCGATCTGGGAAGCGCTGAAGGGCCGCGATCCGGCGGCGGCCCAGGCGGCGGTACGGCGTCACATCGCCTTCGTCGAGGAAAGCATGGTTGCCCGCGCCCAGCACGAAGAAAGGGAATCCCGCGCGCGGCTGGCACGCCGGCCCTGACGCCGGCCGGTGCGGCGATGGCGACGGCACGCTTCCGCTTCTACGCCGGGCTCGGTGATTTCCTGCCGCCCGCCCGCCGGCAGCGGGATTTCGACGTCGCCTGCGTCCGCGACGCCAGCGTCAAGCACATGATCGAGGCGCTCGGCGTGCCGCACACCGAGGTCGAACTGATCCTGATCGACGGCGCGCCGGCCGGTTTCGAGCGGCCGCTGCGGGACGGCGAGCGGGTGGCGGTGTATCCCCATTTCACCGCGCTCGACCTCGCGCCGCTGCCCGCGCTGCGCGAGGCGCCGCCGGCGCCGCTGCGTTTCGTCGCCGACGCCCACCTCGGCGGCCTGGCGCGCCGGCTGCGCATGGCCGGCTTCGACACGCTGTACCGCAACGACTATCCGGACGACGAAGTGGCCGCCATCGCCCGCCGCGACGGTCGCGTCGTGCTGACCCGCGACCGCGAGCTGCTCAAGCGCCGCGATGTGATCCACGGGGCCTACCTGCGCGCGCTGCGGCCGGCCGACCAGCTTCGCGAACTCGTCGTCCGCTTCGGGCTGGCGCCGTCGTTCCGTCCGTTCAGCCGCTGCATGGCCTGCAACGGGCTGCTGCGTGCCGTCGACAAGGCCGCCGTCGCCGATCGCCTGCCGCCGTCGGTGCGCGCGCGGCACACCCGGTTCACCGCCTGCGACGCCTGCGGGCGGGTGTACTGGGCGGGTTCCCACTGGCGCCGGATGTGTGCCGCGATCGCCGGGGTGGTGGCCGGCGCACAGTAGAATCGGCGGCGCCGGTCTCACTTATCCTGCTGTCACGATGAACGCTCTCGACGCCCTGCGCGCCGGCCGCCTCGCCGGCGCCCGGCAACTCAAACTGGCCTGTGGCCTGACGCACTTCCCGCCGGAGATCTTCGATCTTGCCGACACGCTGGAAGTCCTCGATCTCTCTGGCAACGCGCTGAGCGCGCTGCCCGACGCACTGCCGCGGCTGCACCGGCTGCGCATCCTGTTCTGCTCCGGCAACCCCTTTACCGTGCTGCCCGAGGTGCTCGGCGCCTGTCCGCGGCTCGAGATGATCGGCTTCAAGGGCTGCGACATCGGCATCGTGCCCGCCGCCGCACTGCCGCCGACGCTGCGCTGGCTGATCCTCACCGACAACCGCATCGCCGAACTCCCCGCCGGCATCGGCGGCTGCACGCGGCTGCGCAAGCTGATGCTGGCCGGCAACCGCCTGACCGCGCTGCCGCCGGAGATGGCCGCGTGCACCGAACTCGAGCTGCTGCGCATCGCGGCCAACCGTTTGGCGGCGCTGCCCGACTGGCTGCTCGCGCTGCCGCGTCTGGCCTGGCTGGCCTTTGCCGGCAACCCGTGCAGCGACGCCGCCGAGGCGGTCTGCGTGGCCGGCGCACCGGTGGCCCGGATTGCGTGGGCGGACCTGCAG
>SSSX01000718.1 GCA_015657735.1 Zoogloeaceae bacterium | reverse complement strand
GAATCCAAGCTCAACCTCACCTCCCGACGCTCCGGCGAGCTGATCGGCATCGTGCGGGTCAACGAAGAAATCAAGGCCATCGTGGCGACGGCCTTCCGCATCAACCTGATGGCCCTCAACGCCATCTTCCTGGCCAAGCGCGCCGGCAACGCGGCGCTCGGCTTCGGCGTGCTGTCGAACGAACTACGCCGCTTCGCGCAGGATCTGACCCGTCACATGGCGTCGCTGCGCGACATGACCTCCGGCTCGGTCGGCAGCGTCACCGGCGTCGTCCAGCAGCAGCGCAACTCCGCCATCCTCGCCGAGGCGATCCGCCTCTCGGGTGACGTGCCCGGCGTGCGCGAGGCGCGCAAGCGCGGCGCCGGACGGCTGGCCGAGCAGCAGGCCAGGCTGCGCTCCCTCGATCTGCGCCTGCGCGCGGCGATCGAGGAAACCCAGCAGCTGGTCGAGCTCGGCGGCGTGCTGGCCCGCTCGGCCAAGATCGAGGCGGCCTACGGCGGCGGCTTCAGCCCGGCGCTGATGCAGGTCTCGACGGATTTCGCCGAGGTGATCGCGCAGATCAAGCGATCCCTCGAAGTGCTCGGCAAGGAACGGCTCGTAAAGGACTGAAAACCCATGAAGCAGGCTCACTGTATCTACCAGGACGACGAACACCGCTGGCTGGCCATCGCCCGCGACCCGAGCAAGCCCGGCTACATCATCGACACCAACGAATACGTGATCGTCGATGGCCAGGAGGCGCTGCTGTGCGACCCGGGCGGCATCGAAATCTTCCCGGCGGTGTTCTCGGCGCTTTCCGCCGAATGCGACCCGACCATGCTGGCGGGCATCTTCGCGTCCCATCAGGATCCGGACATCATCTCGTCGCTGGCGCTGTGGCTGGAATTCAAGCCCGACCTGAAGTGCTACACCAGCTGGCTGTGGCAATCCTTCCTGCCCCACTTCGGCGGCACCGACACGACCTTCGTGCCGATTCCCGATCCGGGCATGACGATCCGGCTCGGCGGTGTCGAACTGCAGGCGATCCCGGCCCACTATCTGCATTCGTCCGGCAACCATCACCTCTACGACCCGAAGGCCAAAATTCTGTTTTCGGGCGACGTCGGCGCGGCGCTGCTGCCGCCCGACCAGAGCGGGCTGTACGTCGAGGATTTCTCGCGCCACATCCGCCACGCCGAAGGTTTTCACAAACGCTGGATGGGCTCCGACCGCGCCAAGCGCGACTGGTGCGAGCGCGTGTCGCGACTCGAGATCGACATGCTGGTGCCCCAGCACGGCGCGATCTATCAGGGCGCCGACGTGCAGCGCTTCATCAACTGGTTCTCGGCACTGGAAGTCGGCGTGCTGCGCAGCTAGAGTTGAGCCCCCGCAACGGCGGGGCCGGGTGATTGTTCAGCGTGTCGCCGCGGCAACGGTTTTCCGCGAGGCGACATGTATCTGGCACTGAAGCATTTCCACATCACCTGCGTCGTGCTGAGCGGCGCGGGTTTCCTGCTGCGCGGCTGGTGGTCGGTCAGCGGTTCGCCGCTGCTCCGCGCCCCGCTGACCCGCCGCCTGCCGCACCTCGTCGATTCCTGCCTGCTCGCCAGCGCCATCGGTCTGGCCTGGATGGCCGGGCAATATCCCTTCGTCGATGGCTGGCTGACCGCCAAGGTCTTCGGTCTGCTGGCTTATATCGGGTTCGGCAGCGTCGCCCTCAAGCCGTCGCGGCCGCGCGGCGTACGGCTCGCCGCGCTGGTCGCGGCGCTGCTGGTCTTTTCGTACATCGTGTCGGTGGCGCTCAGCAAGAATCCGCTGGGCTGGCTGGCGTGGCTGTGAGCCGCCGGCTCAGGCCGCGTGGTGGTTGAGCAGCTTCTTGAGGCCCGGCGTGTCGAGGATGCGGATGTGCTTCTGCTGGACGGCCACCAGCCCGTCCTCCTGGAAGCGCGAGAAGGCGCGGGACACCGTTTCGAGCTTGAGGCCGAGGTAGGAGCCGATCTCGTCACGGGTCATGCGCAGGTGGAATTCGGACGGCGAGAAGCCCCGCGCCGTGAAGCGCTGCGACATGTTGAGCAGGAAGGCGGCGAGGCGTTCCTCGGCACGCATCGAGCCGAGCAGCATCATCACGCCGTGGTCGCGGACGATCTCGCGGCTCATGATTTTATGGAACTGGTGCTGCAGGCTTTCGACCTGGCGGGACAGCTCCTCGAGGCGGCTGAAGGGGATCACGCAGACCTCGCTGTCCTCCAGGGCGATCGCGTTGCACGAATGCCGTTCGCTGCTGATGCCGTCGAGACCGAGCACCTCGCCGGTCATCTGGAAACCGGTGACCTGATCGCGACCGTCCTCGAGGATCACGTCGGTCTTGAAGGAGCCGGCACGGATCGCGTAGATTGCCTCGAAAGCCTCGCCCGAACGGTAGAGGTGCTGCTGGCGCTTGATTTTCCGGCGGCTGCCGACCAGTTCGTCGAGCTGGTTGACCTCCCGCGGGTCGAGGCCGAAGGGCAGGCACAACTCGCGCAGGTTGCACTGCGAACAGGCCGTTTTGATCTCGATCGTCGTCACTGGAATTGCCGATTTCATCTGCACCTACATCACCTGAGCTAAATGGGGTTTTCCAACGTTTGGAGCCCTTTGATCCACATCAATACGATTTTCGGATGATTCTGCGATTGTTTCGCGCAACCCAACAGAAGCACACCATGAACACGATTCAAAAAGACCTGATCTTCGATCCCGAGCTCATTCGCAAGTTCGACGTGAATGGCCCGCGCTATACGTCATATCCGACCGCCGACCGTTTTGTCGAGGCGTT
>SSSX01000717.1 GCA_015657735.1 Zoogloeaceae bacterium | reverse complement strand
TCCTGCGCATCGAGGACACCGACGTGGCCCGGTCGACGCCCGAGGCGGTGCAGGCGATCCTCGACGGCATGACCTGGCTCGACCTGAACTGGGACGAAGGCCCGTTCTACCAGATGCGGCGCATGGAGCGTTACAAGGCGGTGATCCAGCAAATGCTCACCGCCGGCACCGCCTACCCCTGCTACATGCCGCCCGAAGAACTCGACGCGCTGCGCGAAGCCCAGCGCGCCCGCGGTGAGAAACCCCGCTACGACGGCCGCTGGCGTCCGGAAGCCGGCAAGGTGCTGCCCGCGCCGCCGGCCGGCGTGCAGCCGGTGATCCGCTTCCGCAATCCGGCCGACGGCGTGGTGGCCTGGGACGATCTGGTCAAGGGCCGCATCGAGATCGCCAACGCCGAGCTGGACGACCTCATCATCGCCCGCGCCGACGGCACGCCGACCTACAACTTCTGCGTCTGCGTGGACGACTGGGACATGGGCATCACCCAGGTCATCCGCGGCGACGACCACGTGAACAACACGCCGCGCCAGATCAACATCCTCGCCGCGCTGGGCGCCGCGGTGCCGCAGTACGCGCACCTGTCGATGATCCTTGGCGACGACGGCCAGAAGCTCTCGAAGCGCCACGGTGCGGTCAGCGTCACCCAGTACGACGACGACGGCTACCTGCCGGAAGCGGTGATCAACTACCTGGCGCGCCTGGGCTGGAGCCACGGCGACGACGAGATTTTCAGCCGCGCCCAGCTGGTCGAATGGTTCGACCTCGACCACATCACCCCGTCGGCCGCCCAGTTCAACACCGAAAAACTCGACTGGCTCAACGCCCACTACATCAAGCAGGCCGACAACGCCCGGCTGGCGGCGGATGTCTCGCGCCGTCTGGCGCGCCGCGAAGTGAACCCGGAAGCCGGCCCGGCCCTCGAGGCGGTCATCGCGCTGTACAAGGATCGGGTCGCCACGCTCAACGAACTGGCCGACGCCGCCGAACCCTTCTACATCGACCTGCACCCGGCGCCGGAGCTGCTCGCCCAGCATCTCACCGACGCCGCCCGCGGTGCGCTGGCGACCCTGCGCGGCAAGCTCGCCGATGCGGTTTGGGAGAAGGCCGCGCTGTCGGCGGCGATCAAGGAAACCTGCACTGCCCACGGCCTCAAGATGCCGCAGGTGGCGATTCCGCTGCGCGTCGTGCTGCTCGGCCAGCCGCAGACGCCGTCGATCGACGCGGTGCTGGAAACCATGGGGCGCGAACTGGTGCTCGGGCGGATCGACCGGGCGTTGTAATCCGCCGCCAGCCGGGCCGGCGACGGCTCAGCTCTTGACCGGCGGCGCGGTGGCGCCTGGCTGGGCTTTGGAACCGTCGCCGGCCTGGTTGCCGCCGCGCATCAGATCGCGGACGCGCAGCAGGCCATTGACGGTTTCGATCCAGAACGGCGCGCCGAGCCCGAGCATCAGGATCGCCAGCAGCACCCCGGTGAACCAGCGCAGCGCGTGCGAGGTGTCGAGGCGGAAGGCATCGATGACGTTGTCGACGACGTTGCTGGCCGTTCCCGCCAGCGCCTTGGCGACATCCTTTGGCCCATCCGCCCCGGCGGCTGGCTCGATCGCAGGGGCGGGCGGCGCGGCCGCGGCGTCCTGCTTCTTGATCGACTGCAGCTGCACGCAGCGGTGATCCGAACTTCCGGCCGGGCAGCCGGGATAACGGTCCCAGCCGACCGGAAAGCTCGCTGCGGCGTCCTTCAGGATCGCGCGACTGCCGGCGTAGGCGGCGGTGGTGGCCTGCATGGCCTGCCTGGTTTCGTCGGCGGCCTGCTGCAGTTCCCGGGCTTTTTGTTCCGGCAGCGCGGCGACCGCGGTCTTGAGGAAGTCGTCGAGTTTCCGCATCGCCTGATCGTCCGGCCCGGGGCTGGCCGGGGCGGTGGACGGCGTCGTCGCCAGCTGCCGGTCGCCCTGCTCGTAGCGGGCGATGATCGCCGCCCGCAGCGTCGGCTGCGACAGGTAGGTTTCCAGCAGGTCGAAGGCGTCGATGTTGGCGCCGACCGCCAGCAGCGCGGCGCCGGCGATGCTGAGGGCCCGTGCGTTGCGCGCGAAGTCCTCGGTCGCGGCGTGGCCGTAGGCGACGAACTGCCGGTAAAGCATGTCGAGCCGGTCGTCGAGGCCCGCGGGTGCCGGCCGTGCCGCAGCGGCGGCGGCCTGCGTCTCGGTGTCGATCTGCCGGGCGAGCACCCGGCCGATGGTGGTGGCCTTGAAGCGGGTCTTGAATTCGTCCTCGCTCAAGGTGTCCAGCGTGTCGCCCAGCGACGACCAGACCGCCCGCCACGACACGCGCGCACCCGGCGCGGCGGCCAGATCGGGCAGCAGCGCGAGGTAGCGCCGGTTGCGCTCGGTGCCGTCCGCCAGCGCCTCGACTTCGGCCAGCCGGGCCGGCTGGAGGCTCATTTCACCGACGAAGCGGGCCAGGTTTTCGGGCGTGTTGCTCGCCACGTCGCGCAGCGCGAGGTGGAAGAAGCACTTCAGCAGCGCGCGCAGCCCCGCCGCGCGGATGCGCAGCGCGCGCTGCCAGGCCCCGACCAGCGACGACACCCCGGTGGTGAGGACGATCATGGTCAGCCCGAGGGCGAGAAAGGCTTCGAGAAGGGGCAGGATCGAGTTCATCGCGGGCGGGTCCGGGCTGCGTGGCCGGCCGGCTCAAGTGCCAGCGGTCTTGCTGCAGCATAGACAGCCGGCGCGCCGGCGCCAAGGGAAGGCCCGGAATGAAAAACGGGAGGCGGCACCCGCGCCGCCTCCCGCTTGCTGCCTGCGCGGCGTTCAGAACGACGGCGTATCCCGGCGGCTCGGGGCGGCGGCGGCGGCGACGATTTCGCCGTTGCGGATGCGCACCGCATCGCCGACACGCCATGCCGGCGCGTTCTGCTGTTCGATGACGCGGCGGGTGCCGTCGTCGAGGCGCACGGTGACCTGATAGTGGCTGATCGCGCGGTAGCGGCGCTCGACCTCGTTGCCGGCGATGCCGCCGAGCACCGCGCCGCCGATGCGGGCGATCTGCTTGCCGGAACCTTCGCCGACCTGATGGCCGAGCACGCCGCCGAGAATCGCGCCGCTGACGGCACCGAGGCCGCTGCCTTCGCCCTTCTGCTGGATTGCCTCGATGTGCTCGATCACGCCGCAGTCACGGCACACGGCCGGCGGAGGCGGCGGGGCGTCGGCGACGCGGCGGGCGGCATGTTCGCCGGGCGGCGGCGCGTCGCGCGGCGCCGGCACGGCGTCGGCCGGCGGCGGATTGCCCTGCGCCACGGCCGGCGCCGGGTGCGCTGCGGCGGGTTTGGGATGGACTTTGGCGGGCGCCGGCTTCGGCGCGGGCGGCTCGCGGTGTTCGGCTTTCTGCGGCGGAGCGGCTTCGGGCGCGGCAACCGGCGGCGCGTCGGCAGCGGCGAGCTTGGCCGGTGGCGGGGTTTCGGCGGGGGCGACGGCCGGTGCGGTGGCGACGGCGGCGGGCGCGGCCGGAGTGGGGGCGCCCGATTCGGGCAGCAGGCCGGTGAGTTTGGCGACGCCGGCGAGGCTGACGGCGGTCACGGAGGCGGCGGCAACCCACAGCATCGGGTGCAGGCCGGGACGGGGGGATGTGCTGCTCATGGCGATTCTCCTGTTCGGATGATCAGAATAACGCCGCCGGTGGCCGGCCGGAGACAGCGGCAAAGGGCGCTTACAAAATCGTCGGATTGCCGCGGGGTTGGCGTGGGTCTGTCCGTTTTTTGGAGCAATTTAATCGGTATTGTTGCTGATTTTGCAACAAACCCTATTCCTCGCTGGCGCTGGCGGGCCGTGGCGGCTTGAGCAGGTAGCGGGCCGGGTCGAGCGCATCGACCAGATCGCTTTCCAGCGGCAGCGGATCGCCGTCGAGCTGGCTGGCCAGCAGCTCGCCGGCCAGGCTGGCCCACACCAGCCCGCGCGCGCCGAAGCCCGACACGGCGTACAGCCCCGGCTGGCGCGGGATGTCGGCGAGCGGCGTGCGGCGGTCGGCTGTATCGACCGCCGGGAGGGCGCCGACCATCGGCAGGCGGTCCGGCGAGGCGGGGCGGAAGCCGACGCGGCCGTCGAGGGTGGCCGGGTCGAACGGCGCCGCGAAGCCGGGCAGGATGAAATCGAGCTTGGCCAGGTTCTCGCGGTGTTCGGTATCGCGCAGTTCGGTGCCGTCGTCGTCGGCGATGAAGGTCGCGCCGGCGCAGCGGATGCCGTCGACCTCCGGGCTGACGTAGCCGAGGCGGCAGACGACGACCCGCGGCGCGCTGCCGGGGGCGGCCGGCAGGTGCGAAACCTGGCCGCGGGCCGGGCGCACCGGCAGCATCGCCGCCTGCGTCACGGCGCGGATGCCGGTGCCGTTGGCGAGGATGGCGACCGGCGCGCGGGCGATTTCGGTGCCGCCGGCGCCCAGCGCCAGCCATTCGTCGCCGACCCGTTCGAGGCCGGCCAGCGGGCGGCCGAACAGCGTGCTGATCCGCGCTCCGCCGGCCGAGAGGTTGGCGGCGCACAGGCTCGGCGGCTGGATCCAGCCGCCCGACGCAAACCACCAGCCGCCGGCGTCCACCGGCCAGCCGGCGAGCTGCGCGGCTTCGTCGCGGTCGACGAAGCGCAGGTAGCCGTCGGGGTAGCCGTGGGCGTCGACGACGGCGCGCATCTTGCGTTCCTGCTTGTCGTCGCGGGCCAGGTGGAGCACGCCGCAGGCCGACTCGCGTACCGGATGGCCGGCCGCCGCGAGGGCGTCGAGGTGGCGGCGGCCGTACAGGAAGCCCGCCCGGGTGATGCGCGCCAGCCGGTTGTCGTCGACGCTCGGCAGCGGCCGGAAGACGCCGGCGCGGTTGCCCGAGGCGCCGTGGCCGGGGCCGCCGGCCGCGTCGATCAGCGTGATCTGCCAGCCGCGGGCGGCGAGGCGCTCGGCCACCGAGGTGCCGGCCAGGCCGGCGCCGATGACGAGGGCGCGGCGCTCGGCCGGCGTCGCCGGGGCGCTGGCGGGGCCGCTTGTGTCGATGCGCCCGGCCAGCATGTGCAGCTTGCCGCTGAAACCCGGCTGGCGGTCGACCGCCCAGCCGGCCGCCAGCAGCCCGCGCCGCACATGCCCGGCCGCGCACCAGGTGGCGAGTGTCGCGCCGGGCGCGGCGAGGCGGGCGAGCTGGACGAAGATCGCCGGCGACCACATGTCGGGATTGCCGGCCGGCGCGAAGCCGTCGAGGTAGAAAGCGTCGGCGCGGGCGACGAGATGCGGGAGCAGGTCCGGCGCGTCGCCCAGCAGCAGCGTCAGCGTGACGCGGCCGCCATCCAGATGCAGGCGGTGGACACCGGGCAGCAGCGGCGGCCACTGGCCGCGCAGTTCGGCGGCAAGGGCCGCGAATTCGGGCCACGCCGCGTGGAGGCGGGCCAGGTCGTCGGCGCGGAAGGGGTGTTTTTCGACCGACACGAAATGCAGCTGCCCGCTCCGCGCCGGGTCGTCGCGCCACGCGGCCCAGGTGGCCAGGAAGTTGAGGCCGGTGCCGAAGCCGGTTTCGACGACCGTGAAACGGCGGCGTCCCTGCCAGCGCGCGGGCAGCCCGTTGCCGGCAAGGAAGACGTGCCGGGCCTGGCCGGGGCCGCCGGCGGCGGAGTGGTAGACGTCGTCGTAAAGCGGCGAGTAGGGCGGCGTGTCGGGTAGCTGGACGAGCGAGGCGGGCTGGAGCGTGTTCGGGGTCATAGCGAAGTCGCGTGCGGTGGCCGGCGGGCGCTGCGGCGGATGAAGTCGGCCAGCCGGCGGGCGCCGGTGTCGGTGGCGATGGCGTCGAACCACGGCTGCAGTTCGTCGATGGCGGCGTCGAGGGCCGCCTGGTAACGCGGCGGCGAGTCGAGCCGTTGCAGCCAGTGCGGCAGGTCGGCGTGGCTGGCAAGCCGCGGGCCGGGCAGGCGGGTCAGGTTGCGGGCGTAGCGTGGCGACTGCACGCTGGCCGGCGAGATCAGGCAGATTCGCCCTTCGGCGAGGCAGTTGAGGGCCACCGATGAAATATTGGTGATCCCCAGCCACGCCGAACGGATGCTTGTCGCCAGATCGGTGTCGTGCTGCAGTTCGATGCCCGGGATGCCGGCGAGCGCCGCGTAGTCGTCGGGCTGGTCGCCGGGGTGCAGGCGGACGCGGAGCGTCGTGCCGGGGCCGGCGTGGGCGTTGAGCAGCTGCCGCAGGCTGCGGATTTCGTCGATCTGTCGGCGGTGCGCGTCGCGGTCGTCGAGGGCGCTCAGGAAGTTGGTGCAGAAATAGACGATGTCGCGGCCGTCGCCGGTCTGCCAGCCGCGGGCCGGGTGGATGCACAGCGCGGGATGGCCGGTGACCTCGATGGCCCGCGTGCGGCCGCGGCGGGTCTGCGCGAACAGTCCGGCCCAGGCCTCGCCGTAGGCGGCGATGAAGTCGCAGCCGCCCATGCCGTAGGGCACGCCGCCGAGCCGGTCGCCGCCGGCGGCCAGCCACAGCTGGCGCAGGCGCCGCAGCAGGCGGCCGCGCAGCGTGGGCGGAAAGTGTTCGAAGAGATAGCCGTCCTGCACCAGCATGCTCGGGCAGCCGGCCGCGCGGGCGGCGTGCACCACCGCGCGCTCGGCATGGCCGGTGTCGTTGCCGACCACGACCAGCGCCGTGCGGCGCTCGCCGATGAGGCGGACGAGGCCGCGCCGCGCGTGCAGCTGCGTCGCGATCACCCGCTGAAGAACGGACTGGCCGGCGGCGGGCTGGAAGTCGGCGTCGATGATTTCGGCCGGCAGGCGCAGGGCGCGCGCGCAGTCGGCGGCGGTGCCGTGAACGCCGGCGTGGAAACGATCGAGCGACAGGATGAGAGGCGGGACGCCGTGCCCGGCGAGCACGCGGATGACCGCCGCGAAGAGCCGGACGTGCAGCGCGCTGCTGCACACGAAGAGGACCGGCGCCGGCCGGGGCGCGGGGGCGGCGCCGAGGATGCGCTCGATGGCGACGCCGGCGTCGTCGGCGCACCAGGCGTCGGCGAAGCTCCGCAGCGCCGTCCGGGCGCCGGCCGGATCGCTCAACAGCTGCGCCAGCCGCTGGCGCAGCCCGGCCGGATCGGTGGCGTAGGGCAGCGCCGCGCGGCCAGCCGTGAAGCCGGTGAACTCGGGGGTGCCGGCGAGGTTGACGACCAGCACCGGATGGCCGGCGTGGGCCGCTTCGAGCAGCACCGTGCTGGCCTTGCCGACGATGCAGTTGGCGCCGGCCAGGCACGCGGCGAGGCTCATTTCGCCGTCGCCGAGCAGCCGG
>SSSX01000716.1 GCA_015657735.1 Zoogloeaceae bacterium | reverse complement strand
CTGACTTCCTCGGGGCTGAAGCACAGTTCCCGATAAGTGATCTGGCGGATAAGGCCTCGGAGCTTGGCGCGGGTGACGTCAAGCGGGAGTGCGGTGGAACTGGAGATGACAAAGTGCAGCGAAGCTGGGGGCTTCGAAGACGAGCCTGTCGAGTAGCAGGGGGAGCGCATCGTCCCGGCAGTGATTGAGGTTGTCGATGAAGATCGTGAGCGGGGCCGGGTCGGAGCGGGCGGTTTCGATCAGCCGGTCGATGCGCAGATCGATGGGGTCGTCACCGCGAAACAGGGCCTGGGTTGGGTGCATTCGCTCGGCGTGCCCATAGACGAGCTCTTCCAGCAGGGTCAGCAAGTGGGCGGTGGTGTCATGCCGGTAGTCCAGTGTGCACCACAGACACGGGTCCGCCCGCGCCACGAGGCGGGAGAACAGCGTCGTCATCAGCACGGTTTTCCCGTAACCCACCGGCGCCAGGATCCCCAGCACCTTGGGCAGGTCGGCCGCCGACGCAATGCCGTCGAGGACGCGGGGTGGAATTGCATCGAACATGAAATCCTGCGGAGCGGTGCCGGCGGCCCGCCGCTTCGGCTGCGAGGTAGTCATCGACTTCACGGTTCGTGTTCGTATGGATTGGTTTTGTATTTAAAGACGGTGTGAAAGGCAAAGCCGTCCGCGACGCCCTTGGCGGTGACGGCTTGCTCCAAAAGGGTACTTTAGTACTGCACCTGCTTCAATTGCCACTCCTAAACTTGCGCCTAAACATGCCGCGAAGGATGCGCTCCAGATTGGGCATCCGCTGCGGCGACCAGAGGCCGCAGGCCCGGCACGGTGATACACACAGGAGGAGTACTCGCATGACCGACACCCTTATTCCGACCGATCTGGTCGCACCGATCTTCAATCCGGCAACGTTTGCCGACCGTCCGCATGTTGAAGAAATCCTGACCCACTTGCGTCGGGATTACCCTCTTTCGCGGGCTGAGGTGCCGGGCTACGACCCTCACTGGATTGTCACGAAGTACAAGGACGTGCGTGAGGTCTCGCGCCTCGATGACGTCTTCCATAGCGGTGACCGTTCGAAGACATTGGTCTCCAAAGTGGCCGAGCAGATGATGCGCGACTACAGCGGCGGGCAGCCCCATATCTTCCGTACCTTGGTTCATATGGACAAACCCGATCACACCGCTTACCGGGATGTGACCAAGGACTTGTTCATGCCACAGAATATTGCCGGTCTGGAGGAGACGATCCGGGCGACTGCCCGTCGTTACGTCGACAAGATGGCGGAAATTGGCCCCGAGATCGATTTTGCCGGCGATATCGCAATGGGTTTTCCGCTCGAGATCATTTGCAATCTCATTGGCCTTCCCCGCGAAGACCATGCCGTCATGCTGCGTTTGACGCAATGGTTTCTGAGCTATGCCGACCCCGATCTGTGCCGGCCTGGTTCGACGATTTCGAATCCGGAGCAGCAGATCAAGACATGGCAAATCGTCTACGACGAGTTCAAGGAATACTACGACAAAGTTATTCACGAACGGCGTGCATGTCCGCGTAACGATCTTGCCACGTTGATTGCCAACGGCAAGGTCAACGGTTGCCCGATGGACCACCGGTCGATGATTTCCTATTTCGTGATCGCCTCCACGGCAGGTCACGACACCACCGCCGCCACAACGGCGAATGCGATGTGGGAGCTCGCCCGACGCCCCGGGTTATTGGATCGCATGAAGGCTGATCCGGCGTTGATTGCGGGCTTCGTGGAAGAGGCCATCCGGTGGACCACGCCGGCGGTTGCGTTTACCCGGTCTGCAGCCCAGGACTACGAGCTTTCCGGCCGGGAGATTCGGAAAGGCGACATGTTGTATGTGTCTTACCTTTCCGCCAATCGGGACGAAGAGATCTTCGATGACCCCTTCGAGTTCCGGATTGATCGCAAGCCGAATCGGCATATCGGCTTCAGCTACGGCGCCCATATCTGCATCGGTCAGCATCTGGCCCGTCTTGAAATGCGCGTTTTCTGGGAGGAGCTCATCCAGAGGCTCGTTTCGGTAGAAATGATCGGTCCGGGAAAATGGCAGGAGTCCGAATTTGTCTGCGGGCCGAAGTACGTCCCCATTCGATTCAAATTGAACTGAGAAAGGGGGAGTGAGATGTCCGATTATCGAAAGTGGCAATGCATTACCTGCGGCGAAATCTACGACGAGGCCTTGGGCAGTCCCGACGATGGTATCCCGCCTGGAACCCGTTTTGAGGATCTGGGAGCGGACTGGCTTTGTCTGAATTGCGGCGCGGCGAAGGATGCGTATGTTCTCGTTGCGGAATAGGCACCGAATGATTCGTGACGATGCGGCGGGTTCGGCGCTCCTGCCTGAAGCGTGCCACGAAGCTGACCTGTGAGAGTCCCATACGATGAATCCTGATACTCAAGAGCAATCTCCGCGCGTGGTGGTGATTGGTGCCGGTCACGGCGGCGGGTCGGTTGTCGCGTTCCTTCGGCAATATGGCTTTAAAGGGGCGATCACGCTGATCGGCGACGAGCCTTTCCTGCCGTACCACCGCCCGCCGCTCTCCAAGGCATGGTTGAAAGGCGAGGTGGAGGAGGCGGCACTCTTCTTCAAGCCGGAAAGCTTTTACGCCGAGCAAGATATTGATCTGCGCCTTGGCCAGCAGGTCGAGACCCTCCTTGTCGCCCGGCGCGAGCTTGTCCTCGTCGATGGGGCGCGCGTGCCGTACGACAAGTTGGTGATCGCGACGGGTGCCACTGCGCGGCCGCTTGGGCTTCCAGGCGCCGACGCCGACAACGTGATGACCCTGCGCAATATTGCCGACGCCGAGAAATTGAAGCGGGCTCTCGGTCCCGGGAAAAAGGTGGTCATTGTCGGTGGTGGCTACGTGGGGCTCGAATGCGCGGCGACGGCCCGTTTCCTCGGGGCCGACGTGCTGCTGCTCGAGCGTGCCGAGCGCCTGCTGGAACGGGTTGCCAGCGCGCCGATCGCCGCTTTCCTGCAGCACTACCACGCGGAGCGGGGCGTTGTGTTCGAACTCGGAGCGACGGTGACCGGGCTGGAAGGTGGGGAGCGTGCCGAGCAGGTCGTCCTGGCCGATGGTCGCCGCTTTCCGTGTGATGTGGTGGTGGTTGGGATCGGCGCGATACCCGCTACCGCGTTGGCCGCCGCGGCGGGAATCGCCTGCGATGACGGCATTTTGGTCAACGAGCAAGCCGAAACGTCCGAAGCGGGCATCTACGCTATCGGCGACGCCACGCGGCGCGACCACCCGCGTTACCACCGGATTCGGCTGGAGAGCGTTCCGAACGCCATGGAG
>SSSX01000715.1 GCA_015657735.1 Zoogloeaceae bacterium | reverse complement strand
GGCGCCAGATCGCCGGACGGGCCGCCGCGGTGGTAGCAGGTGAGGTATTCGACGCGGGCGCCGCGCGCCGTCAGCGTGTCGCCGAGCAGGTCGCGGCCGCCGTCGCCGCGCAGGATCAGCACCCGCCGGCCGGCCACTTCGGCGGACTGGAAGGCCGGCAGCGCGAGAACCGATTCGCTGTCGAAACCGCTGTGCGGCGCCACCACGTCGCCAAAGCCGCGCGCCGCCAGCGCCGCCTCGCTGCCGCGGCCGACCGTTGCGACGCGCAGGCCGGACGGCCACGGGGCGACCGCCAGCATCGCGTCGAGGGCGAAGTTGACGGCATTGGGGCTGACGAAGAAGGCCAGCGAAAAATCGGCCAGGCGCCGGGCGGCGGCGTGCAGCGGCGCCGGATCGGCAAGCGGGGCGATGGTCAGCAGCGGGAAGCGCAGCGCTTCGGCGCCCAGTCCGGCCAGCGCCGCGCACAAGCCGTCGGCCTGCCCGGCCGGGCGGGTGACGACGATGCTGCGCCCGGCGAGGGGCTGCCCGCCCACGCTCCGCCTTAGAGGTTGGCGAGGATGTCGTCGGCGCCGTCGGCGCGCAGCATGTCGGCCACCGCGCGGCCGAGGGCCTCCGGCGCGTCGAGCGGGCCGCGGCTCTCGGCGCGGGCGATGCGCGAGCCGTCCGGCAGGGCGACGAAGCCGCGCAGCCACAACTGGCCGTCGTGCACCTCGGCGTAAGCGCCGAGCGGCACTTCGCAGCTACCGGCCAGCGCGCGGGAGGTGGCGCGCTCGGCACGCACGCAGGCCGCCGAATGGGCGTCGGCGAGCGGGGCGATCCAGGCGGCGACTTCGGGGCGCGCGGCCAGCGCCTCGATGCCGAGCGCCCCCTGACCGGCGGCCGGCAGCGAAACCGTCGACGGCAGCGTGGCGCGGATGCGCTGCGCCAGGCCGAGGCGGGTGAGGCCGGCGGCGGCGAGGATGATCGCGTCGTACTGGCCTTCGTCGAGCTTGCGCAGGCGGGTGTCGAGGTTGCCGCGCAGGCTGGTCACCGCCAGCATCGGGTACTGGGCGTGGAGCTGGGCCTCGCGGCGCAGGCTGGAGGTGCCGACGACGGCGCCCGGCGGCATGTCGTCGAGGCTTTCGTACTTGTTGGAGACGAAGGCGTCGAGGGGCACCTCGCGCTCGGAGATGGCCACCAGCGCGAATTCGGGCGGCAACTCCATCGGCACATCCTTCATCGAATGCACGGCGATGTCGGCGCTGCGGTCGAGCAGCGCGGTTTCGAGCTCCTTGACGAACAGGCCCTTGCCGCCGACCTTGGCCAGCGGACGGTCGAGGATCTGGTCGCCGCGGGTGGTCATGCCCAGCAGTTCGACCCGGCAGGACGGGTAGAGGGCTTCGAGACGGGCTTTGACGTGCTCCGCCTGCCACAGGGCGAGGCGGCTTTCACGGGTGGCGATGACGATGCGGTCGGGCTGGGAGACGCTCACGGTTTTCGGGCTCGGCTGACGTTGATCGGGGCGTGGTCGGGCTGACTCGGGGCAGATGCGGAAAAGGCCGGCCGGAGAAACTGGACAACACAGCCACAATCGGGGCACTCTGCCGCTTGCGCAGCGCAGCATAAGGGTTGCCACCTATGGCGACCACCCGGGCCGGGATTCTAGCATGGGGCCCGATGCACCTCCCCGCACCGAGACCGCACCGACAGGACAGGATTTCCCGATGAGCGACCACACGACGAGCAGCCCGACCGCGGGCGACGACAAGGATCTTCCCCTGCGCGACGACATCCGCCTGCTCGGCCGGGTGCTCGGCGACACCGTGCGCGCCCAGGAGGGCGAGGCGGTGTTCGACCTCGTCGAAGCGATCCGCCAGTGTTCGATCCGCTTCCGCCGCCACGAGGACCACGCCGCCCGCCGCGAACTCGAAGCGACGCTGGATTCGCTGTCGCGCGACCAGACCAACGACGTGGTGCGGGCGTTCAGCTATTTCTCGCACCTTGCCAACATCGCCGAGGACCAGCACCACATCCGCCGCTCGCGGGCCCACCAGATCGCCGGCTCGGCACCCCGCGAAGGCAGCCTCGCCCACGCCATCTCGCGCGCCTTCGACGCCGGCATGGGCAGCGCCGAGCTGGCGGCCTTCTTCGACACCGCGCAGGTCACGCCGGTGCTCACCGCGCACCCGACCGAGGTGCAGCGCAAGAGCATCCTCAACTGCCAGATGGTCATCGCCCGCCTGCTCGACGAGCGCGACCGCATGCAGCTGACGCCCGAGGAGCAGGAAGCCAACTTCGACGCCTTGCGCCGGGCGGTGCTGACCCTGTGGCAGACGCGCATGCTGCGCACCGAGAAGCTGTCGGTGATGGACGAGGTGAGCAACGGCCTGTCCTACTTCGACTACACCTTCCTGCGCGAGCTGCCGCGACTCTACGCCGCCGCCGAAGACCGCCTGGCCAACCGCGACCGCAGCTGGGCCGCACTCGAACTGCCCAACTTCCTGAAGGTCGGCAGCTGGATCGGCGGCGACCGCGACGGCAACCCCTTCGTCACCGCCGAGATCCTCGAAAAAGCGCTCGCCGTGCAGGCCGAAAAGGTTCTCACCTACTACATGGACGAGGTGCACAGCCTCGGCTCGCAGCTGTCGATCGCGCAGGTTCTGGTCAGCGCCTCCGACGCGCTGCTGCGCCTCGCCGACGCCTCGCCGGACCGCTCGCCGCACCGCGCCGACGAGCCCTACCGCCGCGCCCTCACCGGCATCTACGCGCGCCTCGCGGCGACCTACCAGCGCCTGCTCGGCCACCAGCCGCCGCGCCACGCGGTGGCCCCGGCGGCGCCCTACGACGGCCCGGAGGCGCTCGCCGACGAACTCGAAATCATCCACCGCTCGCTCACCGCCAACGGCCTCGGCAGCCTCGCCCGTGGCCGCCTGCGCCACCTGCGCCGGGCGGTCGCGGTGTTCGGTTTCCACCTCGCGCCGATCGACCTGCGCCAGAACTCCGACGTGCACGAGCGCGTCGTCGCCGAACTGATCCGCGCCGTCGACCCGACCCGCGATTACCTCGCCGCCGACGAGGCCGGGCGCACCGCGATGCTCCTCGAGGAACTCGCCAGCCCGCGCCTGCTCGCCTCGCCGTGGCTCGATTACTCCGAAGAAAGCCGCGGCGAACTGGCCATCTTCCGCGCCGCCCGCGCCGCCCACCTGCGCTACGGCAAGGCCGCCGTGCCGAACTGCATCATCTCCAAGACCGACGACGTTTCCGACCTCCTCGAAGTCGCGGTGCTGGCCAAGGAGGCCGGGCTGCTGCGTCCGGCCGAAGGCGTGCTGGACGTCAACATCATCCCGCTGTTCGAAACCATC
>SSSX01000714.1 GCA_015657735.1 Zoogloeaceae bacterium | reverse complement strand
GCTGCTGATGCTCGACGAGCCGAGCCTCGGGCTGGCGCCGCTGATCGTGCGCGAGATCTTCCGCATCATCGCCGAGCTGCGCCGGCGCGGCGTGTCGATCCTGCTCGTCGAGCAGAACGCCCGCGCCGCGCTGCAGGTGGCCGACTACGCCTACGTGCTCGAGAACGGCGGCGTCAAGATGCACGGCGAGGCCCACGACCTGCGCGACGACCCGCGCGTCATCGAAAGCTATCTCGGCCTCGGCAGCAAGCACCAGGAAATGCTGTCGACCTGACAGCGGAAAGGAAACACATGGAAGCGATCCGCATTCTGATGGACGAACACCAGTCGCTGGCGGCCATCATCCACGCCATCCGCGTGATGCTGCACGATATCGGCGCCGGCAAGCTGCAGCCCGATTTCCGGCTGTTCGCGGCGATGGTCCACTACCTCGACGCCTACCCCGAGAAACGCCACCACCCGAAGGAAGACCGTTTCCTGTTCGGCCCGCTGAAGGCCCGCACGACCGACGGCGCCGCCGCGCTGGCCCGCCTCGAGGCCGAGCACACCCAGGCCGAGGCGCGCATCCACGCCCTCGAGGCGGCGCTGCAGCGCTACACCGACGGCGCGCCCGACGGCCTCGCCGGCTTCGCCACCGCCTTCGACGCCTACGCCGCCTTTTACCGCAACCACATGCTGCTCGAGGAGCGCGAGATCCTGCCGCTGATCCGCCAGCACTTCACTGCCGACGACTGGGCGCAGGCCGACGCCGGCTTCGCGGCCACCCCCGATCCCCTCGGTGGCACCCGCGGCAGCACCGGCGAAGAGGATTTCCGGCGCATATTCTCGAAGCTGGTGGCCGCCGCGCCGGCCCCGCTCGGCCTCGGCAGCGGCCCCTACCAGGATGACTGACTCCTTCCGTGACGGGCCGGCCACGCCCCTGTTCCGGGATGCCGCCGCGCTGGGGTATCCTTCGGCACCGGAACGTTCCGGCGCGCCCGGCCCGGCGTTCCCCGGCGGGCGCTCCGCCAGCCACCGACCCGTTTTCGCCATGACCGCCCCCAAGAAAAACAGCCGCTACCTGCCGGACCACGCCGATTTCCGCTACGAGGAATTCCCCTTCTACTGGCTGGCCCGCGTCCACGCCATCTACGTGCAGGAGATGGAAAAGGTGCTCAAGAAGCTCGGCACCGACGTCCCCACCCGGCGCGTGCTGCTGATGCTGCGCCTGCACGGCACCGTCAGCGTGTCCGAACTGGCCACCCACTCGATCATCAAGCTGTCGACGCTGACCCGCATCATCCAGCGCATGCGCGACGAAGGCCTGGTCGACACCCGCACCAACGCCGACGATGCGCGCATCACCGACGTGCTGGTGACGCCCAAGGGCGACGAACTGACCGACCGCATCCAGGACGCGACCCAGAAAATCTACGTGCGCGGCTACGCCGGCCTCAGCGACAGCCAGCTCACCAGGCTGATGGAAACCCTGCAGGTGATGTTCCGCAACCTCAGCGAAGACTGACGGCCCCCGCCCGCCAACAAAATCCGCTGCGGGCCGAACCGGGCCCCGAAATCGGCGTCGAACAGACTCGCTCCACCGCCCGACGTCTGCTCGATGCCCCACAACGTTTCACTGATCGCCCTGATCGCCACCGGCCTCGGCCTGGCCTTGCTCCTCGGCCTCGTCGCCGCCCGCCTGCGCATGCCGCCGCTGGTCGGCTACCTGCTCGCCGGCGTGCTGATCGGCCCCGGCACGCCGGGCTTCGTCGCCGACGTGCACCTGGCCGGCCAGCTCGCCGAGATCGGCGTGATGCTGCTGATGTTCGGCGTCGGCCTGCACTTTTCGCTCGACGATCTGCTCGCCGTGCGGCGGATCGCCTTGCCCGGCGCCGTCGTGCAGATCGCCGTCGCGACCCTCCTCGGCGCCCTCGTGGCCAGCGCCTGGGGCTGGCCGGCGGGCGAGGCGGTGGTCTTCGGCCTGGCCCTGTCGGTGGCCAGCACCGTGGTGCTGCTGCGGGCGCTGGAGGCCAAGGGCATCCTCGATTCGACCAACGGCCGCATCGCCGTCGGCTGGCTGGTCGTCGAGGATCTGGCGATGGTGCTGGTGCTCGTGCTGCTGCCGGCCCTCGCCCCGCTGCTCGGCGCGCGTGACGCGGCCGCGCCGGGCGCCGACCTGCAGGCCCTGGCGCTGACCGTCGGGCTGACGCTGGCCAAGGTGTCGGCCTTCATCGCGCTGATGCTGGTGGTCGGCCGCCGCGCCTTTCCGCGCATCCTGTGGCTGGTCGCCAGAAGCGGCTCGCGCGAGCTGTTCACGCTGTGCGTGGTCGCCGCGGCGGTGGGCGTGGCCTACGGCTCGGCGCTGCTGTTCGACGTGTCCTTCGCGCTGGGCGCCTTCTTCGCCGGCATGATGCTGCGCGAGTCGGAGTTCAGCCACCGCGCCGCCGAGGATTCGCTGCCGCTGCGCGACGCCTTCTCGGTGCTGTTCTTCGTGTCGGTGGGGATGCTCTTCGATCCGGCGGTGCTGGTCGACGCGCCGCTGAAGGTTGCCGCGGTGGTGGCGATCGTGCTGATCGGCAAGACCGTGGCCGCCATCGCGCTGGTGCTGGCCTTCCGCTACCCGCTCAACACCGCGCTGACGGTCGGCGCCAGCCTGGCCCAGATCGGCGAGTTCTCGTTCATCCTGGCCGGCCTCGGGCTGTCCCTCGGCCTGCTGACCACCGAGGGGCAGAACCTGATCCTGGCCGGCGCGCTGATCTCGATCGCGCTCAACGCGCTGGTCTTCGCCGCGGTCGAACCGGCGCAGACCTGGGCGCGGGCCCATTCGGCGTGGGCGCGCAAGCTCGACCTGCGCGACGACCCGCTCGCCGCGCTGCCGCTGTCCACCGACCGCAAGCTGCTGTCGGGCCAGGTCGTGATCGTCGGCTTCGGCCGCGTCGGCCGTCACATCGCCGCCACCCTCGACGCCGGTCAGGTGCCGTACGTGGTGGCCGACAGCAACCGCGAAGTCGTCGAAGCGCTGCGCGCCGCCGGCAAGGCCGCCGTCTCGGGCGACGCCTCCGACCCGCTGGTCCTCGTCCAGGCCCACATCACCCGCGCCGCGATGCTGGTGGTGACCACCCCCGACACCCTCGCCAGCCGCAAGATGGTGCGCATCGCCCGCCAGCTCAACCCGCAGATCGAAACGGTGCTGCGCGCCGACACCGAAGACAGCGCCGAACTGCTGCGGCACGACCGCCTCGGCGAGGTTTTCGTCGGCGAGCAGGAACTCGCCCGCGGGATGGCCGGCTACGTGGCCGGGCGGGTGACGGCGGCCTGATCAGGCCGCCAGCCCCACTTCGGGCAGGTCGGCAGCGGGCGGGCAGGCGGCGGCACGCGCGGCCGCCACATCGGCGAGCAGCGCGTTGGCCACCGACCGGTCGATGCGGCCGTCGTCCGCCAGCTGACGCATGAAAGCCGCCACCTCGTCGTCGCCGAGGCCCTTGCGGTAGGGCCGCCGCTGGACCATCGCCTGGAAGATGTCGGCGACCCGCAGGATGCGCGCCTCCAGCGGCATCGCGTCGGCCGTCAGGTGGAAGGGGTAGCCGCTGCCGTCGGGTTCTTCATGGTGATAGGCGGCCCAGCGGGTGACCTCCTCGAAGCCCTGGATGTTGCGCAGGATCTGGAACGTCTCGTAGCTGTGGGTGTTGATGATCTTGCGCTCGCGGGTGTCGAGGCGGCCGGGCTTGTCGAGGATTTCGTCGGGGACGCGGAGCTTGCCGAGGTCGTGCAGCAGGCCGGCGATCTCGAGCTTGTCGCAGTTCGCCGCGCTGACACCCAGGCGTTCGGCCAGCAGGCGGGCGAGGCGCGCCACGCCGACCGAATGCTCGGCGGTGAACGGGCTCTTGGCGTCGACGATGCGGGCGAAGATCGCGCCCAGCCGCTTCAGGTCGTCGACGGTTGCCGGGTAGTCGTGGCCCTGGGCCAGCAGATCGATCAGCCGGGCCTGGATCGAGCGCGGTTCGAGCATCAGCCAGAAAGCTTCGGTGCGCGACGCCTCGAGAAACAGCGCGACCAGTTCCGGCGAGAAGTAGGTGCCGGAATGCTCGACGATCTTGCCGCGGATCTCGTCGGTGGCGAGCAGCAGCGAATTGTCGGCATAGTGCGGCGCGGCGAGGGCATCGACGCGGTCGACCAGATAGATCAGGTTGGCCTGGCGCATCGTCGCCGGCGGCACATCCAGTTTGACCAGCAGCTCCCAGCGCGTGTGGTGGTAGCGCACCGGCAGCGCCATCGCCTCGAAGGGCACAAAGCTCTTCAGCAGCGCGTAGCCGACTTCACAGTGCACCTGCGAACCGTCCCAGTCGAACTTCTCGACGAGGTTGCAGTGGGTGCGGGTGGACGACACGCCGATGTCGTGGAGCATCCCGAGGTCGAACAGGAAGGCGGTTTCGCGCTCGCCCTGGCCGTCGACGCGCCCGCATTCGGCGGCCATGATGCCGACCCGCTTGCCGTGGGCCACATCGTCGACGCCGACCAGGTCGAGGGCGTCCGACAACGCGTAGATCACATGACGCAGATCGGCATGGAGGTTCATTTTGGCCACCTTGAGGCAAACGGGAAGACAACGGTATTAACGTCCGACCGCGGCGCGGCTGAAGCAGTTCGTGGCGGCGCGCGTGGCGTGACTCACGGCGGACCATTGTTGCAAAATCAGCAACAATCCATCGTCGATTGTTGCCCGCCACAAACAGGAACGGCGTCCCCGAGGGGACGCCGTTCATTGTGCTGGCAGACCGCGAGGTCAGCGCAGCGTGGCGAGGTAGGCCAGCAGGTCGGCCCGCTCGGCGGCGCTGGCGAGGCCGTCGTACTT
Organism: Zoogloeaceae bacterium; assembly: GCA_015657735.1. GTDB lineage: Bacteria > Pseudomonadota > Gammaproteobacteria > Burkholderiales > Rhodocyclaceae > Zoogloea. The sequence goes on along the minus strand of SSSX01000714.1, from coordinate 1,828 downwards.
CATCTTGCCGCCCGGCACCAGCTTCTTCGGTGCGCTCACGTAGGCGTCGATCTTGTCCGGCGTCCACAGGATGCCGCTGCCCTTGAGGGCGTCGGAGTAGGTGGCGTCGGGCACGCTGGCCGCCTTGCGGCCGACCACCGCGAACATGCTCGGCCCCTTCTTGTTCTTGCCTTCGCGGGCGCTGTGGCACTCGGCGCATTCGGTGGCGAACACGTCCTTGCCCTTGTCCACATCGCCGGCCGCCCGCGCCGGCAGGCTGACGGCGCCGGCCAGCACGGCGAGCAGCACGAAAATCGCTTTCATCGTGGCGCCTCCCTCAGAACGACGTCCACGCGAAGAGGAACAGCGTGTTGTTGTCCTTCGCGTCGCGGCCGTTGCCGTCGTAGTTGTTCCTGGCCCCGTTGAACTTCGTGAACATCGTGTATTGGGCGCCCAGGCGCAGGTTGGCCCACGGGGCGTTCCACGACGCTTCCTTGCCCCACGGCGTCCAGTCGGCCTGCAGGATGTAGCCGGAGCTGTTCGGCGAACCGTTGGCGAAGCTGAAGTCGCCGTTGCCGGTCGCGTAGAGCGCGGCGTCGGCGGTGCCGGAAGTCAGGAAGCGGCCGACAGTGGCGCCCCAGGTCTGGTCGTAATGGTAGGAGCCGTTCAGCTTGAACTCGTTGAGATGGCCCTTGCGCTCGCTCGCCTCGCCGGCGGCGATCCACGCGTCGCGGGTCTGGCGTTCGCGGATGAAGCTGGTGTTCACGGTCGCCACGTGCTTGCGCGTGCCGAGGAACTGATAGGCGGCGTCGACGCCGATATCGTTGAACTTGTTGCGCTCCGGCGCGGCGCGGTCGGGCTGCAGCGTGGTGTTGAGCCCGAACACGCCGAAGTTGAAGGCCTGCTTCTTCAGATCCTGGAAGGCCGCCAGGCGCCAGTAGGTGGTGCCGCCGCCGAGCCGGCCGGGATCGTCGGCGCGGCCGGCGCCGAGCTTGCTCTGCATGGTCGGCGACAGGCTGCGGTAGGTGCCGAGCTCGGCATACAGCATGTTGTTCCAGAAGGTGTAGGCGGACAGGCCGGCGACGCGCTGTTCGAGGCCGCCGTTGATCATCGTGCCGGCGCCGCCCATGCCGAAGGCGAGCGCCGACGAGGTGTAGGGGAAGCCCCACACCGGCATGGTGTTGAACGGGTCCTGCACGCCCGGATTGTTGTTCAGGCTCAGGCCGACGATGGTTTCCTTGCCGGCCAGCTCGAGGGTGTGGGCGGCGCGGATGTCCACCTGGTCGAGCGCGGTGCTGCGGCCGACGCCGTCGTAAGTGGCCTGGATGAAGGCGCCGATCTTCTCCGACAGGCGGCCGGCGAGGAACAGCGACGCTTCGTCGAAGGCCAGGTTCTTGTTGACGCTGGTGGTGTCGGTCGGGCGGTCGGCCTGCGCCTTGCGGGTCTGCGTGTACGAGCCGACCAGCATCGCCGACACCGGCACCTTGCCGTCCTTGCCGTCGGTTTCGGTGTAGCCGCCAAGCTTGAACTTGATGCCGTACGGCGTCAGCTGCGGACCGTAGGCGCCGACGTGACAGGCGGCGCAGTCGGCGCCGGTCTGGCGCGCGAAGCTGGGCACCGCGTGGGCGGCCGGCGCGGCGGCGAGGAAGCCGAGAATCGCCAGCACATGGGTGCCGGCGCGGCGCAGGGCGGACAGGCGGGTTCGCCGTCCGGAAGTGAGCGGGTGCATGGAGTTGTCCTTGTTGTCGTAGAAATCCGGATGCGCTCAGCGCCGGCGGTCCAGCCGGGCCGGCAGCATGGCGTTGAGCACGTCGTCACGCTTGACGACGTGGTGGAACAACGCCGCCGC
>SSSX01000713.1 GCA_015657735.1 Zoogloeaceae bacterium | reverse complement strand
GTCGGTGTCGAAGTGCATGCGGATCTGGCCGGTGTTGGTGTCGCGGATGTAGAGGTTGTCATCGACCGCGATGTAGGCCTGCCCCTGCCAGCGGTAGAAGGAGCCGTCGCCGTTCATGTGGGCGCCGACTTCCTGGCTGATATCGAGGCCGTGGCTGTAGGTGCTGCCGTTGACGTCCAGCCGGTCCCACACCGACACCCGGCGCTCGGCGCCAGCGCTGCGGTTGCCGGCCAGCATCAGCGATTTGTAGAGCTGGGTGTCGTTGGCGATTTCGGCGGTCTTGATGTCCGGGTAGAGCTCGCCGGTCCACGCCGAGCCGACCCGCAGCACGTTGTGGGCCGGGAACAGATCGAGCACCGGGGTCTGGGAGCCGTCCGAGGCCTTGGCGGCGGAGAGGCGCGCGCGCTGTTCGCCGCCGGTGACGAAGCTGAGCGGGTGGGCGCTGCGGGTGCCGACGACCATCCCCGGCTGGGCGCCGTAGATGCCGGCGGTGTGGGCCATCAGCCGCGCATCGACGTCGCCGGCGCGCACCGACAGTTTGGCGTGGATGGCGCCGAGCACATCGGCAACCCGGTTCCAGCCTTCGGCGTTCTCCGGGTTGTCGGTGCCGATGCCCAGATCGCCGCTGGCGGTGAGGCGGGCGCCGCTGAAGCTGGCCAGCGTCGCCCTGATGTCGGCGAGCTGGGCCGTGCCGGTTACCTTGAGGGGGCCGGCGACGGTCAGATCCTTCACCGTCAGCTTGCTGTCGGGGTCTATCTTGCTGCCGTCGATGGCCTTGTCGGCGATGCCCTCGCGCGGGATGAGGGTGGCGTCGGCGCCGCTGTGGTCGTGGTTGCGCAGCTCGCTGCGGGCGCGCACCTGCATTTCGTTCCAGTCGGCGGCGAGCATGAGGTCGCCCGGGTCCTTCCGGATGTAGGGGGTGGGTGTGTCGGCCATCAGAAGATCACCTCCCAGCTGAGCGTCATCTCGAGGTTGCCGGCCCGGTTCACGAGCGGAAAGGTGACGCGGTTGTAGAGTACCGGCGGGGCGCCGGGCAGCGTGACGAGGATGCCGGCCTCCTGCAGCGCCTGCGGGTCGGCGTTGCCGGTGGGCGGCAGCGTCGCGACGACGCGGGCGATGACCCGCGGCTGGCCTTCGTAGTCGCCGACGCTGACGCCGGGGATCGTCGCCGGCGCGGCGTCGAGCTGGTCGCCCAGCGCGGTGTCGCCGATCTGCACGCTGCCGCCCTGACTGCCGACGGCGATCTGCAGTTCGGGGCCCTGGGCGGCGCCGGTGAACAGCCGGGCCAGCAGGTCGCGGCCGGCGCTGGTGATCAGATTGTTCACGCGGCGCTGGTCCACCAGTCGCCCGGCGGGGTCGCGCAGTTCGATGGACAGGCGTCCGGCGAGTCCGTGGCATTCCTTGATCGGCATGTCGATTCACTCCTCGGGATGGTTCATCCCGCGTGGCTCCAGTCCAGGCGGGTGGTGTCGAACACCACCTGCATCGAAAAGCGTCCGTCGTGGCTGTCGTGTTCGTCCTGCTGGCGGGCGGCAACGCCAAGTTGCAGGCCACCGTCGGCCGGGCTGCCGTCCTCCGGCCAGCGCTGGGCGGTGGCGAGGGCCAGGCCGTCGTCGGGCGCCAGCGCCTCGCGGCGGGTCGGTTCGGGAAAGTCCACCCGCGCGCGGATGCCGGCCGCGGTGGCGCGGGTCACGTCGGCGCGCAGCAGGGCCAGCGCACCGCGGGCGGCGGCGGCGGCGACCCATTCGTTCTTCGGCACGCGCAGGCGGATGCTCGCCGGCGGCCGCGTCTGCCAGTCGAGGCGCAGCGACAGGCGCGGGGCGTGGGCGGTGGCGCTCTCGTCGGTGCCGCCGGTGTCGGTCTTGCTGAAGGATTCGAAGAGCAGCGTGGCGTAGCGCGCGTCGCCCTGGCCGATGCTGCCGTCGAGCAGCGCGAAGCGGGTGCCGTCGAGGTCGTCGTGGCCGGCGAAGCGCGAGCTGTGCACGGTTTCGCCGGCGTCGGCGAAGGCCGCGTCGGGCTGGGCGAAGGTCAGCAGCATCCAGTCGTTGGCGCCCGGCTGCAGCAGCGGGGTGATGACCCGCTGGTCGAGCACGCCGCAGCGCATGTCGCCGAGAGTCGAGGCGGGGTCGTCGAAGCGGTTGCCCCACAGGTAGAAGATCGACGAACTGACGTCCCGCTCGTGGCCGTCGGGCTCGATCAGCAGGGCCTGGCCGCGGGGGTGGGCGGCCAGCCAGGCGTGGTGGCCGGGCGAGTCGAAGCCGTCGAAGGGGGCGGTGTCGGCGGGGCCGAGCGCGGGGTGGAGCACCAGGGTCTGGTCCGGCCGCAGGGTGCCGGCATAAAGGGTGATCTCGCCGCTGGTGAGGCTGCGCACCGCCAGGTAGGCGGCCGGCTGGTCGTGCACGGTCAGCGTCAGCACCGGGCGGTCGGCGTGCAGGCTGGGGTTGTCCACCGGGAACACGCGGCGCAGGCGCGGGGCGGTTTCGGCGTGGCTGGCGGCGAGGACCGGATTTTCGGTGAGCCAGGCGTCCACCACGGCCTTGGCGCGGTTCGGGCACGGCGCGTCGCTCTTGCCGCCGCAGGCTGCGCAGCGCTTGCGGGTGCCGGGGGGCATGCCGAAGGCGAGGGTGCTGTCCTGGCGCCGCTGCAGCCGCGGGCAGGGTTCGGCGCCGAGGTCGGCGATGGCCAGCGACAGCAGCGCGCGTGGCGTGGTGAGGCCGCCGGTGCGCACGCGGGCGGTGACCAGCAGGCGCTGGCGGAAGATTTCGCCGGGCTCCGGGTCGAGCACCGCCTGGAAACGGGCGAGGGCGGCCGGAACCGCTTCCGGCGGGGTGTCCGGGGCGGGCTCGGCGCTGAGGCCCTGGCCGTTGTCGGCGAGGCGGAAATGCAGGCCGGCGAACTGGGCCGCCAGCAGCGCGGCCGGGTCGCTGCCGCGCTGCCCGCCGATCAGCTCGGCGAGGGCGTCGGCCAGTGGGGCGGTGTGGTCGAAGCGGATGTCGAGGCTGCCGGGGCGCCGGTGGTAGCCGGCGTGGCGGATCCGCGGCGGCAGGCGCGACACCTGCAGCAGGCGGCCCAGGCCTTCGAGGGCGCTGGCTTCGTCGGCGACGGGCTGCTGCGGGCTGGCGAGCCCGACCCAGCGGTCGTACTGCACGCGGGTCAGCGCATCGTCGAGGCGCGCGAGGGTGGCGGCCATGCTGTCGACGATGGCGCCCACCGCGCTGCTCGAGGGTTGCGCGGTGTAAATCCGCGGCAGCTGGCCGAGGAGGCGCTCGCGGCGCAGGCGCGGGTCAGCCATCGCCGTTCTCCACCCGCAGCGTGAGGCTGCGCTGCATCGGTTGCTCGCGGGTGCTCAGGTGGGCGATGCCGGCGTTGTCGTCGAGTTCCTCGGCGAGCCCGTCCTGCTCGTGGGTGGCCGTCACCCGCAGGCGGGCGATGGCGGTCAGTGGCACCACCGCGGCCACCGCTTCGCGCAGCTCGGCAAAGCGCACCTCGGCCGGCGCGTCCGGCTGGGCGCGCCGGCTGGCCTTGTCGAAGACATCCTTGATGGCGCTCGTGACGCGGGCCTGCAGCCCGGCGGTGGCGCTGCCGGCGACCAGGGTCAGCGTGCTGTCCACCCACAGGTTCAGGCGCGGCGGTTCGAGCGACAGGCGCAGCGGCAGGGCTTCGGGGTAGAGGCCGATGCGCTCGCCGGGGCCGGCCAGCACGTCGCCGTTGCCGAGCAGCGAGCGGAAGGCGACCGATTCGAGCCCGGCGCCGTTGTTCCACACGAAGGGTTCGAGCAGCGGGCGCTGGCCGCTGCGCTCGCAGCCCACCACGGCGTCGTGGCCGAGCAGCAGCGAGCGGATCTTGGCGTCGCGTACCGCCTCGCCGACCTTGAGCTTGCCGAAGTAGTCGGCCAGCACGCTGCCGAAGTGCTTGCGGATGTCGGCCTCCTCCCGTTCGGAGAGGTCGGCGTTGAGGATCAGCGTTGCGGTGATCTGCACGAAGACCGGCGTGGCCGGCCCGCAGCGCAGCACGATGCCGGCCGGGCGCACGTCCTCGAGGCGGTTCCTGACCTGTTCGAGCAGGTCGGCCGGGATGTCGCGGTCGCCGAGGATCACTTCCACCTCGCCGGGGCGGCCGGCGGGGTTCTCGACGACCTGCACCTCGCCGATGCCGAGGCTGCGCGCCGCTTCCTCCAGCGCGGCGACTGTGCCGGTGTTGGACGACTGCACCAGCCGGCGGGCGCGGGCGCGCAGTTCCTCGTCGGTTTCCTCGCGCTGGCGCAGCACCAGATCGCCGGGGTTGGTGACGCTGTCGATGCCGGCGATGGGCCGCGGCAGCGTGGCCAGCGCGCCGGTCTTGACCGCCGCGCCGCCGGCCTCGACGGCGCGTACGCCGACCGCCACCTGGCGTTCGCCCTTGCCGAGCACGGCGCTGGCGGTGGTCGCGAAAAGCGGCACGTCGCGTCCGGCGACGAGGGTGCCGAGGGGAATGTGGATGTCCTCCGGCGCCGGCTGGCCGCGGCCGAACAGCGCCAGCCCTTCCAGGTGCCCGCCACGCTGGCGCTCGATGCCGAGCAGCGCGACGACGTTGTCGAGGGCCGGGCCGGCGGCGCTGTCGAGGTAGGCGTTGCGATAGACCGCATCGAGCTGTTCGTAGGCCACCGCCAGTTCGCGGGCGAAGGCTTCGGCGAGGGTGCGCACCACGCTGCCCTCGTTGGCGTCGGTGAGGGCCAGCCGGCCGCCCATGCCGGAGCCGATGTCGGCCAGCAGGGCGTCCACCACCTCGGCAAAGCCCTTCTTGAGGAAGACCCGTTCAAGTGCCATCGATGTGCACCTCCAGGCTGGCCTCCTGCCCCGTCACGGCGCGCACCCGGGCCACCACGTCGACCCCGTCGCGGCGGGCGTCGTGGGGCGTCACGCTGACCTGCAGCACTTCCTCGACCCGCGGGTCGCGCAGCAGTTCCTGGCGCACGATGCGGCGCAGCAGTTCGAGGTTGGCGCGGTCGAGGGGTTCGCCGATCAGGTCGCGGATGCGGCTGCCGTAGCGCGGGTGGCCGAGGCCGCCGAGTTCGCCGCGGTCGACCAGCAGGCGCAGCGTGAGGGCCTGGACGAGATTGTCGAGGCCGTCCACCGTTTCGAGATCCTGCAGGCCGACGGCCAGATCGGCCCCTTCGCTGCCGCGGGCGAAGATCAGGCGCAGGTCGGTGCCGAAGATATCCAGGGCCATCGTCGCGTCCTCACATCAGCCGGCCGGGGCCGGCGCTGGCGCCCGGCGGGCAGGGAATGCCCGGCGACACCATGGCCTGGGCGGCGAACAGGGTCAGCGCGAGGTCGACGCTCTGGGCCAGCGCCTTGCCCAGATCGGGTGCGGCCTCGCCGCGCAGGCCGTTCTGGCTGAGCAGTCCGTTGGCGATACCCTCCAGCGAAGACGCCAGCGGCACCGGCTGCAGCATGCCCGGCGCGACGCTGACGAAGCCGGCCACCGCGATGCCGGGCATCACCATCGTCTGCGCGCAGAACAGCGCAATGCCTTGGGCGACGGTGCCGGCGATGGTCTTGGCGAGACCGTCGGCAGCCTCGCCGCGCAGGCCCTGGGCCTGGCACTGGGCGCTGGCGAGCCCTTCGAGCTGCGCGGCGCCCGGCCCGCCGGCCGGCGGCGGCATCAGCCGGCCCGGCCCGGCGGTGGCGCCGCTGCCGCTGATCGGATCGGCCGCCACCGGCACGCCGGGCATCACCATCGCCTGCGCGGCGAACATCGTCAGGGCCTGCCCGGCGGTGTTGGCGATTGCCGCGGCGAGGCCGGGCACATCCTCGCCCTGCAGGCCGGCCCCGTTGAGGAAGCCCTTGGCCGGCGATTCGATCTGGGATGAGGTCGGGGCGGGCATGCGTGTCGCGCTCCTAGCCCTTGGCCTTGACGGTGCCCGACGGCACCAGCGCCTTGCCGGTGAAGTAGCACTTGTGCGACTGCTCGGTGATCACTCCGGCGCCGTTCTTGCCGAGGTCCACATTGCCAGAGGCGTCCAGCGTGAAGTCGGTGCATTTGATCGTCACCTTGCCCTTCGCCTCGATCGCCAGGTCGGCCTCGCCCTGCACCTCGACGTTGCCGTCCTTCTTTACCGTGACGATGGTCTTGCCGGCCGTGACGACACACGATTCGTCGGCGTCGATCGAAAAGCTGCTGACCCCGTCGGCGGTGGCGAAGACGTGCCATTCCTTTTCCTTGTGGAGCG
>SSSX01000712.1 GCA_015657735.1 Zoogloeaceae bacterium | reverse complement strand
CAGCGCCCCTCGACCATCACGCACAGGCCGCCGAAGCCGAAGACTTCGATCTCCACCGGCGTGTTGGCGATGACCTGCTCGACCTGGGCCAGCGACAGCACCCGCGGCAGCACCGCGCGGGCGACGCCGAAGTGGCGGTGATAGAAGTTGATCGCGTCGTAGCTGGTGGCCGAGCCCTGCACCGACAGGTGCAGGCGCAGCCCCGGGTGGACCCGGCAGGCGTAGGCCATCAGGCCCGGGTCGGCGACGATCACGGCGTCGAGGCCGAAGGCCGCGGCGCGGTCGACGGCGGTGGTCCAGCGCGTCCAGTTGTCGGTCTGCGGATAGGTGTTGAGGGCCAGCAGCACCTTGCGGCCGCGGTCATGGGCGTAGCGCACGCCGTCGGCGAGGGCCTTGTCGTCGAAGTTGAGGCCGCTGAAGTTGCGGGCGTTGGTGGCGTCGCGAAAGCCGAGATAGATGCAGTCGGCGCCGTGGTCGACGGCGGTCTTGAGGGCGGGCAGGCTGCCGGCGGGGCAGACCAGTTCGATGGGGCGCGCGGAGGTCATGGGCGGTCGGTCGGCGTGAATGACGCGGCCGGACTATAGGCCCCCGTCCGGGGGCCGGCCTTGACCGCGGTCAACGGGGTTTCGGGTGCCGCGGCCGGCCCGCCGGTCCGCTCAGATGCGCAGCGCGGCGCGCAGTTCGGGGTCGTCGAGGGCCTTGTCGACGACTTCGCGCAGGGCCCGCTCGAGGAGCAGGCGGAGATTTTCGGTGGACGCGAAGATGCCGGTGTCGGCGGCCAGCACCGAGCCCTCGATGAGATCGACGGCATAGCTGCGGCTGAAGGTCTCGCGGCCGTCGGCGCCGCGCACCGCCAGGTCGACGATCACGTTGGCCTCGCGGCGGATCACCTGGTCGCAATACAGCTTGCGCACCGTGCCGGCGAGCTGCAGGCCGCCCGCGTCGGCCCTGACGCCGCGGGCGCGCAGGCCGTCGGCGAAGGCGGTCTGCACCAGCTCGACCGGCGGGCGGTCGGATTCGAGGGTCTTGAGGTGATTGCCGAAGCCGCCGCGGATGACGCCGAGCCAGTTCGTCTTCTCGTCGCGCCCGTCGCTGAACCTGGCGACGGCCACCGGCTGGGCGCCGGCGGAGGCGCGGTTGAGCTGGGCCGGCGGCGCATAGCCGAGGCCGCCGCTGGTGGTGCCGCAGGCCGACAGGGCGCCGGCCAGCAGCGCGGCGAGGAGGATTCTGGTCATGGGTGTGCTCCTTGTTGAAGTGGATGCGCCCGGCGGCGCCGGGAATGCCACCCGATTGTCCTGCAAATCCGCATGGCATGGTAGCCCCGGCGGCCTGCGGGCGGGCCGTGCGGCGGTCCCCGCAGGGCCTCCGCGGAGCCCTATAATCCGCGGATTCGCCAACGTTTTTTCCGGTTTCGCGCATGCTTTTCTGGTTCGTCATCATCTACTGGCTGATCTCGGTCGCCATCGGCCTGGTGGCCGCCACGCGGGTCCACAACACCAGGGACTTCGCGGTGGCCGGCCGCCATCTGCCCTTCTACATGGTCACCGCCACGGTCTTCGCGACCTGGTTCGGTTCCGAGACGGTGCTCGGCGTGCCGGCGACCTTCCTCAACGAGGGCTTCCACGGCGTCGTCGCCGATCCCTTCGGTTCGTCGATGTGCCTGATCCTGGTCGGCCTGTTCTTCGCCGCGCCGCTGTACCGCATGAACCTGCTGACCATCGGCGACTTCTACAAGCGGCGCTACGGCCGCGGCGTCGAGGTGCTGACCACGCTGGCCATCGTGATCTCCTACCTGGGCTGGGTCGGCGCGCAGATCTCGGCGCTGGGGCTGGTCTTCAACGTGGTGTCGGGCGGCGAGGTCAGCAGGACGGCGGGGATGTGGATCGGCTCCGGCACGATCCTGATCTACACCCTGTTCGGCGGTATGTGGGCGGTGGCGGTCACCGACTTCCTGCAGATGATCATCATCGTCATCGGCATGCTGTGGATCGGCGGCGAGGTCAGCGGCATGGCCGGCGGGGTCGGCGCGGTGGTCGGCCACGCGATGGAGGCCGGCAAGTTCGCGCTGCTGCCGCCGCCGGACGCCAGGGAGATCATCGCCTTCGTCGCCGCGGCGGTGACCATGATGCTCGGCTCAATCCCGCAGCAGGATGTCTTCCAGCGGGTGCAGTCGGCCAAGTCCGAGCGGATCGCGGTGTGGGGGTCGGTGCTCGGCGGCAGCCTGTACTTCCTGTTCGCCTTCGTGCCGATGTTCCTCGCCTACTCGGCGACGCTGATCGACCCGGCGATGGTCGCCCGGCTGATCGATTCGGATGCGCAGATGATCCTGCCCGAGCTGGTGCTGTCGCGGGCGCCGCTGTTCGCCCAGGTGATGTTCTTCGGCGCGCTGCTGTCGGCGATCAAGAGCTGCGCGTCGGCCACGCTGCTGGCGCCGTCGGTGACCTTCACCGAGAACATCCTCAAGCCGGCGCTGCCGCACCTCACCGACCGCAAGCTGCTGTTCTGGATGCGCGTCGTCACGCTGGTGTTCACGGTGCTGGTGACGCTCTACGCGATGTTCTCGAAGGCGACGATCTTCAAGATGGTCGAGAACGCCTACCAGATCACGCTGGTCGTCGCCTTCGTGCCGCTGCTGTGCGGGCTGTACTGGCGGCGGGCGACCCACCAGGGCGCGCTGGTGTCGATCTTCTGCGGGCTGGCGGTGTGGCTGGGCGTGCACATCGCCGGCGGCGACGACCCCTTCGTGCCGGCCCAGCTGGCCGGGCTGCTGGCCAGCGTGCTCGGCATGATCGCCGGCTCGCTGACGAAGCAGCTGATCCACCACGACATCGACATCCACGACCATCTGCGCCACGGCCACCACGCGGCCGACGCCCATGGCGTCGCCCACGAGGGCATCGGCGTCGTGCATCGGCACTGACGCGGCAACCGCGGCGAGGCGACGCATCCGCTCCGTTGAGGAGAAAGCCATGACTGACAGCCCCCTGCAACTGCCCGACGAAATCCCGCTGTTCCCGCTCGGCGTCGTGCTGTT
>SSSX01000711.1 GCA_015657735.1 Zoogloeaceae bacterium | reverse complement strand
GGTTCAGAGGCTGTCGCTGCGGATCAGGCCGACGGCGAGCCCTTCGATCTCCAGCGGGGCGCTGCGGGTATCCACGACGATGGGGGCGAAATCGGGGTTGGCCGGCAGCAGCTCGACGATCGGCCCCTTGCGTGAGAGGCGCTTGACGGTGACGTCGTCTTCGACGCGGGCAACGACGATCTGGCCGTCGCGGGCTTCGGTGGTGCGGTGCACGGCGAGCAGGTCGCCATCGAGGATGCCGGCGTCGCGCATGCTCTGGCCGCGGACCTGCAGCAGGTAGTCGGCCCGCGGGGAGAACAGGTTGGGATCGACGTGGTAGCGGCGCTGCACGTGTTCGGCGGCGAGGATCGGGCTGCCGGCGGCAACCCGCCCGATGAGCGGCAGGCCGAGGGCTTCGAGCAGACGGATGCCCCGCGCCCGGCCTTCTTCCAGCGTGATGGCGCCTTTGGCGACCAGCGCGCGCAGGTGGGTTTCGGCCGCGTTGGGCGAGCGGAAGCCGAAGGCGGTGCAGATTTCCGCCCGGGTGGGCGGGCGGCCTTCGTGCTCGACGGTGTCGCGGATCAATTGCAGGATTTCCTGCTGGCGGGCGGTGAGTTGGTCGGCCATGAGGCGCTCCTGGATTCTGTGAGTGTTATTGTAATTATATACAGGGTTTGGCGTGTGGCAAGCCGTCGATTTTCCGGCCCCGGCGCGCCAAGCTGTGATAAACATCATTCCGCGGCGACAAAAGGCTTGAGAGCCCGTCGCCGGTGGTCTATCCCTTCTATGACACGCCCTTTTTCCGCATGGCGGTCGGGGCGGATGCGCAACAAAGAACAAAAACGGAACAGAAGAGCTACAAATAAAAAGAGAACAGCACGAGTCGGATCGCCCATTCAGCAGGGTTCCGGAAACCGGACCCCACAGCCCCGAAGGAGATTTCCATGCTTGTCAGCCCCCAACACGCTTCGGGTAGAGTTCTCAAAGCGGCTCGGTTAGAATCCCCGGCCGAAGCGGTGGTCCCGAGCGAAGGCCAGCCTGCGCCACTCTTTTCCCTGCCCGATGCCGACATGGAAATGTTCGATCTGGCGGCGGTACTGGTTTCCCATCACGTGGTTCTGTATTTCTATCCCCGTGACAACACGCCCGGCTGCACCCGCCAGGCGATCGACTTTTCCGATCACGATGCCGATTTCGAGAAGGAAAAATGTATCGTGGTCGGCGTGAGTCCGGACGATTGCCTGACCCACGCCGATTTCCGCGACCAGCACGGCCTGTCGGTTGAACTGCTCGCCGACGAGGATGGCGAGGTGTGCAGGCTGTACGGTGTGTGGCAGTCGGCGGTGGTGAACGGGGTGGCGAAGCGCAGCGTGCGCCGGTCGACCTTCATCATTTCCAGCGACGGGGTGCTCCGTCATGTGCTGCACGATGTCAATCCCCGGGGCCATGCCGCCGAAGTCTTTCAGCTGATCAAGCAACTCAACTCAAGGAACCTAAATGGAAATCGCCAAGAACACGGTCGTCACACTTGATTACACGGTCAAGGACCCGGATGGCAACATGAT
>SSSX01000710.1 GCA_015657735.1 Zoogloeaceae bacterium | reverse complement strand
GGTCCGCGCCGGCGAGTGGGACGTGGTGCTGATGGACGTCTCGATGCCCGACCGCAACGGCATCGACGCCCTCAAGCTGATCAAGAAGGAATTCCCGCGCCTGCCGGTGCTGATCCTCAGCATGTACCCCGAAGAGCAATACGCCATCCGCGCCCTCAAGGCCGGCGCCGCCGGCTACCTCACTAAGCAGAGCGCGCCGGAGCTCCTCGTCACCGCGATCCGCCAGGTCGCCAGCGGCAAGAAATACGTCAGCCCGTCGCTGGCCGAAGAACTCGCCAACGCCATCGGCGACGACAGCGAGCGCCCGCCCCACGAAAAGCTGTCCGACCGCGAATACCAGACCCTGTGCATGATCGCCTCCGGCAAGACGCCGGCCGAGATCGCCGAAGCGCTCAACCTCAGCGTCAAGACGGTCAGCGTCTACCGCGCCCGCCTGCTCGAGAAGATGCACCTGCGCAACAACGCCGAGCTCACCCACTACGGTCTCAAGCACGGCCTGGCCGAGTAGCCGGCGGCCGCGCGCCACCTTCCATTTTTTTCATTTCAGCCCGCCCGGCAGACTCAAGGCCTCCCGGACAGCGCCGTTACCAGTCCGGACACCGGCGGCCCGCGCCTCCGGACCCCGCCTGACAAGACCCCGTTGCAGGATGTCGGATGCTCCCGAAACCCGCCGCAGCCCCGCGCAGACCCAAGATGATCGACACCAGCCAGCCCTCGGACGTCGCCCGGGAAACCCTTCGCCAGCTCGCCCTGCGTCGCATCGCGCCGACACCGGACAACTACCGCGCGCTGTACCACGAGATCGCCGGCACGGTCGCCGAAGACATCTTCCCCGAGCGCGCCCTCAAGCAGATCGCCGCTGCCCTGCCGCGGCACAACCATGACGCGCTGCGCGTCGCCCGCGAATTCGAAACCGCCATCGCCCACGCCGACTGGCCCGGGCTGCGCAGCCTGATTGTCGACACGCTGTCGGCCGAGCGCGGGCAGGATCTCAACTGGGGCACGCTACTGCGCGAACTGATCGCCGAATGGGACCGCCGGCACCTCGGCCTCACCCAGGCCCGCAAGCGCGAAATGCTCGACCGCGTCTTGAGCGCCTCGGGCGCCAATCCCGAGCGACTCGCCGAGCGCCTGCAGGGCCTGCTCCGCGCCTGGTCGCGCAACGCGGGCGACGAACCGCCGGGCGACGACTCCGCCGCAGCGGCCGCCACCGGCCCCGACGCGCCGCCGTCCGACGCCGCCAGCCCGGCCCCGCTGTTCGCCGAACTCCTCGCCGGCCTCCTCGACAACCTCGCCAGCCAGGCGCCGGCCACCGAACCGACCCTCGCCGCCGAAGCCCGCGAACTCGCCGCGGCGATCCGCCAGCAGCCCGCCGCACTGCCCGCCGACATCCTCCACCAGCGCATCGACGCGCTCTGCGCCGCGCTCGGCTGGGCCGCCGAAGACCAGTCGGCGGTACGCGAAGCGCTGCAGCGCGTGCTGCAGCTGATCCTTGAAAACATCAGCGAACTGGTCGTCGACGACCGCTGGCTGCATGGCCAGATCGCCCTGATGGGCGAGATGTTCGCCCACCCGCTCGACGTCCGCGTCCTCGGCGAACTCGAGAGCCGCCTGCGCGACGTGATCCACCGCCAGGGCGCGATCAAGGTCGAACTGTCCGACGCCCAGGCGCGCCTCAAGGACATGCTCGGCCGCTTCGTCGACCGCCTCGGCGAATTCTCCGACTCCACCGGCGACTACCACGACAAGATCGAAAAGTCCGCCGCCCGCATCGCCGCCGCCGGCGACATCTCGGAACTCACCGACGTCATCGCCGACATCCTGCGCGAAACGCGCACGGTGCAGGCCTCCACCGCCCGCTCGCGCGACGAGCTGACCGCGCTGCGCACCCGCGTCGACGACGCCAACGCCGAGATCAGCCGCCTGCAATCCGAACTCGAGCAAACCAGCGAACTGATCCGTCACGACCCCCTCACCGGCGTCCTCAACCGCAAGGGTCTCGACGAAGCCATGGCCCGCGAAACCGCCTTCGCCCAGCGCCGCGGCACCCCGCTCTGCGTCGGCCTGCTCGACATCGACAACTTCAAGCAGATCAACGACACCCACGGCCACCAGACCGGCGACGAGGCGCTGCGACACCTCACCGACGTCGTCCGCGAGAACCTGCGCCCGCAGGATTCCGTCGCCCGCTACGGCGGCGAAGAGTTCGTGATCCTGCTGCCCGACACCGTGCTCGATGCCGCCATCGCCGCCCTCGTCCGCCTGCAGCGCGCGCTGACCAAGCGCTTCTTCCTGGCCCGCCAGCAGAAGCTGCTGATCACCTTCAGCGCCGGCGTCGCCCAGCTGCAGGACGGCGAATCCCCGCCCCAGGCCATCGACCGCGCCGACAAGGCCATGTACATCGCCAAGCGCTCCGGCAAGAACCGCGTCCTCGCCGCCCGCTGACCCGGGCGTCGCCGCCGCGGCGGGCGGCAAAACATGCTAGATTGGTCGGGCTATGCAAACGTATTCAGCCCGACAACCCCGCCGGCAGCGCGCGCCGGCGTCCCCGGCGCTCCCGGGCGGCGCCGCCATCCTGCTCGCAGCTCTCGTCTGGCCGTGGCCGGCGGCCCACGCCGAACCCCTCGGGCGCCTCTTCATCACCCCCGCCGAGCGCATCCGCCTCGACACCCCCGCCACGCTCGACACCCCGCCCGCGCCACCGCCGCGCCTCGACGGCATCGTCACCCGCAGCGCCGGCCGGCCGACCGTCTTTGTCGATGGCCGGGCCAGCGGCGCCGACCCGCGTCAGGTGCGCATCGACGACGCCACCGCGCGTGTCACCGGCGCGGATGGCCGCGCCCATCGCCTGCGCGTCGGCGCCCCGCCGTCGGGCGGCGCCCCGTGATGGCGTCCGGCCGTCGCCAGCACGGCATGCTGCTGCCGGCCC
>SSSX01000709.1 GCA_015657735.1 Zoogloeaceae bacterium | reverse complement strand
GTTCCGTGCCGAAAGCCTGCTGTCCTTCGCCGAGTTCGTGAAGGTCAATCGCGGCCACGACGACGATGCCGACGACAACCCGGCCCGCGCCGCCGCCGAGATGGACCGCATTTCGGTCGCCCAGGACGGCACCGACACCGCTTCGAAGGTGCGCTTCGACCTCGACCTGCCGTCCGCCGCCCACGACGACCGTCCGCTGCAGTCCGGCATCCTGCTCCCCGAGTGGGACTGGAAGAAGCAGCAGCTGAAGCGCGACGCCTGCAGCCTGACCGTGTTCGACCCCCGCGACGCCCAGCCCTGTCCGCTGCCGCCGCGGCTGCTGCGGCCGGCACGCCGCCTGCGCCACCAGTTCGAGGCGCTGACGCCGGCGCGGCGCTGGCTCAAGAACCAGCCCGACGGCCCCGAGCTGGACATCGACGCCTGCGTGCGCGCCTTCGCCGACCGCCGCACCGGCCACGCGGTCAGCAACACCGGTGGCTACCTGGCGTGCGAACGCCGCGAGCGCGACCTGTGCTGCCTGGTGCTGGCCGACCTGTCGCTGTCCACCGACACCTGGGTCAGCGACGAGCAGCGCGTCATCGACGTGATCCGCGACAGCCTGTGGCTGTTCTCCGAGGCGCTCGGCGCCACCGGCGATCCTTTCGGGCTGTACGGCTTCTCGTCGCGCAAGCGCGAGCACATCCGCTTCCACCGCATCAAGGATTTCGACGAGCCGGCCGACGACCGCATCCGCGGCCGCATCGGCGCGCTCAAGCCGGGTTTCTACACCCGCATCGGCGCGGCGATCCGCTACGCCACGCAGCTGCTCGCCAAACGGCCGGAATCGCTGCGCCTGCTGCTGATCCTCTCCGACGGCAAGCCCAACGACGTGGATCACTACGAAGGCCGCTACGGCATCGAGGACACCCGGATGAGCCTCAACGCCGCCCGCCAGCAGGGCGTGCGCCCCTTCTGCGTGACCATCGACAAGGAAGGCCAGGGCTATCTGCCGCACCTTTTCGGGCCTGCCGGCTACACCATCCTGCGCAATCCGGCCGAACTGCCGGCGCGGCTGCCGCTGCTCTACGCCCAGCTCACCGGCGGCTGAACTAGCCGGCGTCGCCGCGCAGCGCCGCGCCGTCGGCGGCGCAGGCGGCGGCCAGCCAGT
>SSSX01000012.1 GCA_015657735.1 Zoogloeaceae bacterium | reverse complement strand
GGACGCCGGTGGTGGTTTCCTCGGTGACGCCCTTGACCTGCGCGAGACGGGTCGAATACCAGGTCGGATCGACGGCCAGTTTGGCCTTGATGGCGGCGAAGAGGATGGTTTCTTCTTCCGAGCCGGGCTTGGCGATGACCGCCAGATCCTTCTCGGCGCGGGCGCCCAGGTGCAGCAGCAGCGTCGCGTCGCCGCCGTCGTCGAGGATCATGTTGGAGAAACCGCCGTCGGCCCATTCGAAGATGCGATGGGTGTAGTCCCAGTAGTCGGTGAGGGATTCGCCCTTCACCGCGAACACCGGAATGCCGGCCGCGGCGATGGCGGCGGCGGCGTGATCCTGCGTCGAGAAGATGTTGCACGAGGCCCAGCGCACTTCGGCGCCGAGGGCGGTCAGCGTCTCGATCAGCACCGCGGTCTGGATCGTCATGTGCAGCGAGCCGGTGATGCGCGCGCCCTTGAGCGGCTGGGCCGCAGCGAACTCGTCGCGGATCGCCATCAGGCCGGGCATTTCGGTTTCGGCGATGCGGATCTCCTTGCGGCCCCAGTCGGCCAGCGCGAGATCGTGAATGACGTAATCGGTGAAGTTGGTATCAGCCACAGCGTTCATGAGAACTCCTCGAACTTGTGGCCGGGAGGGACTACGCGTGGCTTGGAGCTGGGCTCGCGAGGGCTCACCGCGTCTCCCCGTGCCCGGCACGGGTTTGCAAAACAAAGCATGGACGGGTGAGCGCGGTTGCGGATGCCGGCGAGAAGGTCTTCGGCGGGCATCGACTTCGAGCCTGGGACGGCGGGCATTGCACCCGGCGGTCTTGCAGCGCTCCTCGAAACGAGTCGCTGATTATAGCGGAAAGACGCTGATTCCCTTCGGAATCTTGCGGCCAGCGGGGGCGAATGAATTCGCCCCCTACAGCGTCGCGGCGTCGAGCACCCTGGCGAAGCGCCCGGCTTCCTGGAAGCCGACGACGCGCAGCTGCTTGCGCTCGGCGCCGCCGGCATCGAAGAAGATGATGCCCGGCGGGCCGAACAGCCCGAAGCGCTTGAGCAGCGCCTTGTCGGCGTCGCTGTTGGCGGTGACGTCGGCCTGGATCAGCAGGAAGCCGGCGAGACGCCGCGCCACGGCCGGGTCGGCGAAGGTGAAGCGCTCCATCTCCTTGCACGAAATGCACCAGTCGGCGTAGAAGTCGAGCATCACCGGGCGCCCGGCGGTTTTCAGCACCGCATCGAGCTCGTCGACCGAGCGGACGCGCTGGAAACGGGTTTCGGCCAGCGGCGCCGCGGCAGCCTGGGCGCGCAGCACGGCCAGCGGCTGCAGCGGATCGCGGGAACCGGCCAGCGCGCCGACGAACAGCGCCGCGCCGGCGATCAGCGCCAGCACGCCCCAGCCCTTCCAGAAACGCTGCCAGCCGCTGGCGTGGGCCGGCAGCGGATCGAGGGCGTGGAGGTAGATCGCCGACACGACGAGCAGCCCGGCCCACGCCAGCATCGGCACGACGCCCGGCAGCACCGGCGACACCAGCCACACGGCGACCGCCAGCAGCATGACGCCGAAGGCTTTCTTGACGCCCTCCATCCACGGCCCCGGCCGCGGCAGCGCGCTCCGCGCCAGCACGCCGACGGCGACCAGCGGCGCGCCCATGCCCAGCGCCATCACGAACAGCGCGAGGCCGCCGAGGGTGGCGTTGCCGGTTTTGGCGATGTAGAGCAGCGCGCCGGCCAGCGGCGCGGCGACGCACGGGCCGACGATCAGCGCCGACAGGGCGCCCATCGCGACGACGCCGGCCGGCGAGCCGCCCTTCTGGTGATTGGCGCTGTCCGACAGCCGGCTTTGCAGCGCGGTGGGCAGCTGCAGTTCGTAGAAGCCGAACATCGACAGCGACAGCAGCACGAAGACCGCCGCGAAGCCGCCGAGCACCCACGGATTCTGCAGCGCCGCCGACAGCAGCGTGCCGGACAGCCCGGCGGCGACCCCGGCCACCGCGTAGGTGACGGCCATGCCCAGCACGTAAAGCATCGACAGGCTGAAGGCGCGGCCCTTCGAGATGGCGTGGCCGTGGCCGACGATGATGCCGGAGAGGATCGGGATCATCGGGAACACGCAGGGCGTCAGCGCCAGCAGCAGGCCGAAGCCGAAGAAGCTGGCGAGGGTGGCGAGGGTCGCGCCGCCGGCCAGCAGACGGGCGATGCGGCCGGATTCGTCGTGCCCGGCGTCGTCGCCGTCCGCCGCGGCGCCGGCCGCCAGGCCGCCCTCGCCGGCGCTGCTGGCGGGGACGATGTTCAGCGTGTGGACCTGCGGCGGATAGCAGATGCCGATGTCGGCGCAGCCCTGGCTGGTCAGCGCCAGCGCAAAGGGCGGCTGGCCGGCGGCGACGGGCAGCGTGAACACCAGTTCGTTGCGGAAGATCTCGACCTCGCCGAAGGCGTCGTCCTTCTTGGGCTTGCCGTGGGGCAGGCCGGGCTCGCCGAAGCGGATGCCGTCGGCGTCGAACTTGAAGCGGTGGCGGTAGAGGTAGTAGCCGTCGGCGATGCGGAAGCGGATCTCGACGGTCTTGTCGTCGACGGCACGGGCGCTGGCGCGGAAGGCCTGCTCGACCGGCAGCGGCTCGGCGGCGGCACGGACGCCGACGGCTGCCAGCAGCAGCGCGACGAGGGCGAACAGGGAGAGGAGATGTCGGAGGTGGCGGTTCATGGCCGGGAAGCGTGGCGGAAAGGCAGGACGGCTGCCAGCGACTGGATCAAGTCCTGACAAAGATGCGGGGCCGGGAAACGGCGGCGTCACGCCGCGCCGGTTTCCGCGCCGATCCACGCCAGGTAGGCCGGCAGGCCTTCGTGGAGAGGGACCGCAACGATCTCGGGAAGTTCGTAGGGATGGGCTTCGGTGAGGGCCGCCTGCAATTCGGGGTAGCGCGCGAGGGTGGTCTTGATCAGCACCGGCACCTCGGCGGCGGTTTCGATGGCGTCCTGCCAGCGATACACCGAGGTGCACGGCGCCAGGATGTTGACGCAGGCGGCGAGGCGGCGGTCGATCAGCATGCGGGCGACGCGCCCGGCACTGTCGGCGTCGGGCAGATTGGTGAGGACGAGAAGGGTTTCAGCGGTGCTCATCGCGGTACGGTGGCGGTTTGGGATCAGTTCAGCAGCCGGCGCCGGGTCAGCGCCAGCGCCAGCCAGAAGGCCACGCCGGCCAGAATGGCCAGCGCCGCCACATGCACGCCGATCTGCTGCGGCATGTGGCCGAGCAGCAGCGGCCGCATGAGGGCGACGGCGTGGGCGAGGGGCAGCTGGTCGGCCACGCCCCGGACGAGGTCGGGCAGCTGGCTCTGCGGAAAGAACACGCCGGACAGCATCGTCATCGGCGTGACGAACAGCGTGAAGTAATACATGAAGAAGTCGTAGCTCGGCGCCAGCGCGGTCATGATCAGGCCGAGCGCGGCGAAGCACAGGCCGGTGAGAAAGACCACCGGGATCGCCGCCAGCGCGAGCGGCGAGGCAGTGAAGCCGAACGCGGCGATCACCGCCAGGATCGCCACTCCGGCCAGCGTGGCCTTGCTGGCGGCCCACACCAGTTCGGCGGCGACGATGTCGTCGAGGGCCACCGGCGCGTTCATGATCGCCTCCCAGGTTTTCTGCACGTGCATGCGCGAGAAGCCGGAGTACAGCACCTCGAAGGTGGCGGCGTTCATCGTCGAGTAGCACAGCGTGCCGCCGGCCAGGAAGGCGATGTACGACACTCCCTCGACTTCCGGCACGAGCATGCCGAGACCGTAGCCGAGGCCCAGCATGTAGATCACCGGGTCGGCCAGGTTGCCGACGATGGACGGCAGCGCGAGCTTCCTCCACACCAGGAAATTGCGTCGCCACACGGCGAACAGGCGGAGCGACAGGCACGGCGGGGCGAAAAGGGCAGGCATCGCGGATCAGTCCCGGAGCTCGCGGCCGGTGAGTTTGAGGAACACGTCCTCGAGGTTGGCCGGGCGGTGCAGGGTGCGCAGGCCGGGCTGGCGGGTCAGGTGGGCGAGCAGCGGGGCGGCATCGTCGGTGTAGCAGAAGGCGGTTTCGCCGCTGATCTCGCAGCGCCGGCTGAGGCTGCCGGCGTGCGCGGCGGCCCACGCCGCGGCGCCGCCGGGGTGGCCGCCCCACTCGCCGAAAACCTCGACCACCTGCGGCTCGATGTGCGCGGCGATGACCTCGCGCGGGCTG
>SSSX01000708.1 GCA_015657735.1 Zoogloeaceae bacterium | reverse complement strand
CGGCGATGCGGAAGGCAGCGGTGGCCGGATCGGCGCTGCGGCCGACGATGGCCGGCGACTTGCCGCCCAGCTCGAGGGTGAGCGGCACCAGATTGGCGGCGGCATTGCGCATGATCGCCTTGCCGACCTCGGTGCTGCCGGTGAACACCAGGTGGTCGAAGGGCTGGGCGCTCATCGCGGCGCCCATTTCGGGGCCGCCGGTCACGACCGCCACGTCGAGGGGGTCGAACAGGTCGGCGACCGCGTCGGCCACCACCCGGGCGGTGCGCGGCACGATCTCGGACGGCTTGAGGATCGCCCGGTTGCCGGCCGCGAGCACGTAGGCCAGCGGCGCGAAGAGGGTGAACAGCGGGGCGTTCCAGGTGCCGATGATGCCCACCGAGCCCTTCGGCTGGTACTGCACCCAGGCTTCGGCGCCCAGCTGATCGTAGGGCGCGAAGGCCTGCCGTTTCTCGGCTGCCATCCACGGCTCGAAGTGGTCGCGGGCGTGCTTCAGCGAGGCCAGCGAGCCGAGCACGTCGTTCATCAGCGAGAAGCCCGGGTGGCGCCCGCCGAAATCCTCGTCCAGCGCCGCCACGAGGGGCGTGTGGTATTTGACCAGCAGATCGATGGCGGTCTGGATGCGGCGGCGGCGGGTCGCGCCGTCGACGGCGCCGGCGGCGGTGAAGGCCGCCTTCTGCGCGGCCAGCATCCCGGCCAGGGCCGCGGTGGTGTGCTCGTGTGTGCTCATGGTTTCGGGATCACCTCGGATTGGTAGGGGGAAGCGCATGCGGGGCCGGCCGCCGACCCGGCGTTGCGGCCTGCACATTAGCAGCCAGCGCCGGCCCGCTCATCGTCCGATTGGATGAGGCCGCGCACGGCCGGCCCGCCGGCGTTTAGTCCGTTGGGACGATGCCGGCCCCGGCGGGCGCTGCCGATACTGCCGCCATGACTGACCACCCTGCGAGGCACGACATGTCGCAAGCCAGCTTTGATCCCCAGGCCTTCCGGGCGGCCCTCGGCACCTTCACGACCGGGGTCACGATCATCACCACCCGCGGCGACGACGATACGCCGATCGGGGTCACCGCCAACAGCTTCAATTCGGTGTCGCTCAACCCGCCGCTGGTGCTGTGGAGCCTGGCCAAGTCGGCCAACAGCCTGCCGGCCTTCGAGACCGGCCGGCACTGGAACGTCCATGTCCTGTCGGCCGACCAGCAGGCGCTGGCCGCCAGCTTCGCCGCGCAGGGCACCGACAAGTTCGGCGGACTCGAACTGGAGCCGGGCATCAGTCCGGCCCCGCTGCTGCCCCACTGCACGGCCCGCTTCCAGTGCCGCACGGCGTTCCGTTACGACGGCGGCGACCACGTGATCTTCGTCGGCGAGGTGCTCGCCTACGACCGCAGCGCGCTGCCGCCGCTGGTCTATCAGGCCGGCCAGTACGCCATCGCGGCGCGCAAGGCGCGCCAGGAAGTCCGCCTCGGCGCCACGCCGCCGCCGGAGTGCAGCTACACCGAGGATCTGCTCGGCTATCTGCTGGGCCGCGCCCACTATCAGATGCTGTTCGCGCTGCGCCAGCTGCTGGCCAGCCACGCGCTCGACGAACCGGCCTTCTTCATCCTGTCGACGCTCAGCGTGCGCGACCGCCTGACCCGCGACGGGCTCAATGCGATCATCGGCTACACCGGTTTCGAAGTCACCGCGCGCCAGCTCGAAACGCTCGAAGGCCAGGGCTACATCGCCCGCGAGATCGACGGCGGCGTTGCGCGCTACGTGCTGACCGCCGACGGCCGCGAGGCGTCGCTGCGCCAGATCGCCCACGCCAAGGCCGTCGAGCAGGATCTGGCCGACGTGCTGGGGGCCGGCGACATCATGGTCCTCAAGCTGCTCCTGAAGCGCCTGATCACCACGACCGACCCCGGCCTGCCGGACATCTGGGCGGCCGACGACGGCGCCTCGCCTGCCACCGCCTGAATCCCGTCCATCAACCTTGTTCCAGGATCGACCCATGCCTCTGATCGACCGCTTTTCCCTTCATCATCAGGTTGCCCTCGTCACCGGCGCCGGCCGCGGCATCGGCCGGGCCATCGCGCTGGCCTACGCCGAGGCGGGCGCCGACGTCGTCTGCGCGGCCCGCACGCTGGACGACGTGAACGCCGTCGCCGCCGAGATCCGCGCCCTCGGCCGGCGCGCGCTGGCGGTCAGCTGCGATGTGAACGACGCCGGCCAGCGCGCGGCGGCCGTCGACCGCGCCGTTGCCGAATTCGGCCGCCTGACCCATCTGGTCAACAACGCCGGCGGCGCCGGCCCCAACGACCCCCTCAAGCTCGCCCCCGAACGCTTCGACGACATCCTGCGCTTCAACGTCGGCAGCGCCTACGCGCTGACCCAGCTGTGCGTACCGCACATGCGCGCCGCCGGCGGCGGCAACATCATCAACATCACCTCCGGCGCGGCCCGCTACGCGCAGCGGCATTTCAGCGCCTACGGCGCGGCGAAGGCGGCGCTGACCCAGCTGACCCGTCTGCTGGCCCAGGATTTCGCGCCGCAGCTGCGGGTCAACGGCATCGCGCCGGGCCCCATCCTGACCGCCGCGCTGGATCGCGCGCTGCCGGCCGGGATGCGCGACGGCATGATCCGCAACACGCCGCTCCAGCGCCTCGGCGAAACCGACGACATCGCCGCCGCCGCGCTCTATCTGGCCAGCCCGGCCTCCGCGTGGGTCACCGGCAAGATCCTCGAGGTGGATGGCGGCGCCGAATCCAGCGTGTGGCCGGGCTGAGGCGCAGCGGCAGTTCGATGCCGG
>SSSX01000102.1 GCA_015657735.1 Zoogloeaceae bacterium | reverse complement strand
TAGCCGCCGATGATCTGGGAGATCTGCATCACCTGTTCCTGATACACGATCACCCCGTAAGTGGGCGACAGGCAGCCTTCGAGGTCCGGGTGGAAATAGTCGATGGCCTGCTGGCCCTTCTTGCGCAGGATGAAGTCGTCGACCATCCCCGAACCCAGCGGGCCGGGACGGTACAGCGCCAGCACGGCGATGATGTCCTCGAAGCGGTCGGGCGCCAGCTTCTTGAGGAGCTTTTTCATGCCTTCCGATTCGACCTGGAAGATCGCCGTGGTGTTGGCTTCACGGAGGATCTGGTAGGCCGCCTGATCCTCGAAACCGAGGCTCATCAGGTCGATGCGCTCGCCGGTGAGCCGCTGCACGTAGTCCAGCGCCAGTTCGATGATGGTGAGGTTGCGCAGGCCGAGGAAGTCGAACTTGACCAGCCCCACCGCCTCGACGTCGTCCTTGTCGAACTGGGAAACCGGCGTGGCGTCTTCGCCGTCGGCGATGTACAGCGGACAGAAGTCGGTGAGCTTGCCCGGCGCGATCAGCACGCCGCCGGCGTGCATGCCGACGCCGCGGGTCAGACCCTCGAGCGGCTCGGCGAGGCTCCACAGTTCCTGGATCGACTCGCCGTCGTTGCCGTCGGCCATCAGTTCGTTGATCTGCGGCTCCTGCTCGCGCGCGTCGTTGAGCGACAGCGGCTTGTTCTGCACCACCGGGATCAGCTTGGAGAGCCGGTCGCACAGGCCATAGGGCAGGTCGAGCACGCGGCCGACGTCGCGCACCACGGCCTTCGAGGCCATCGTGCCGAAGGTGGCGATCTGGCTCACCGCGTCGGCGCCGTAGTGGCCGCGCACATATTCGATGACCTTGTAGCGGTTGTCCTGGCAGAAGTCGATGTCGAAGTCGGGCATCGACACCCGCTCCGGGTTCAGGAAGCGTTCGAACAGCAGCGCGTAGGCGAGCGGATCGAGGTCGGTGATGCGCAGACTGTAGGCGACCAGCGATCCTGCGCCGGAACCCCGCCCCGGCCCCACCGGCACGCCGTTGTGCTTGGCCCAGTTGATGAAGTCGGCAACGATCAGGAAGTAGCCCGGAAAACCCATCTGGATGATGGTGTCGGTTTCGAACTTGAGGCGCGCCTCGTACTGCGGCCGCTGCTGCTCGCGTTCGACCTCGTTCGGGTAGAGCTCCCTGAGGCGCAGCTCGAGGCCGGTCTTGGCCTCCTGGACGAGGAAGTCGTCGAGGGTCATGCCCTCCGGGGTCGGAAACAGGGGCAGGAAGTTCTTGCCCAGTTGCACGGTGAGCGAACAGCGGCGGGCGATCTCGACGCTGTTCTCGAGGGCCTCCGGCAGATCGGCGAAGAGCGCCGCCATCTCGTCCTGGGTCTTGAAATACTGCTGATCGGTGAATTCCTTGGGGCGCCGCTTGTCGGCCAGCACGTAGCCCTCGGCGATGCACACGCGGGCCTCGTGGGCCTTGAAATCCTCCGGCCGGGTGAACTGGATCGGGTGGGTGGCGACGACCGGCAGGTCGAGCCTGGCGGCGAGCTGCACCGCGTCGCGGATGTAGCTCTCGGTGCCCGGGTGGCCGGCGCGCTGCAGTTCGATGTAGAAACCGTCGGGGAAGCGCCGCGCCCAGTCGGCGGCGAGCGTCTCGGCGAGTTGCGGGTTGCCGTTGGCCAGCGCCTGGCCCACGTCGCCGTCGCGGGCGCCGGACAGGCACAGGATGTCGGATGCCGACCCGGCGGTCAGCCAGTCGCGGCGGATTTCGGCCCGGCCGCGGTACTTGTTCTCCATGTAGGCCTGCGTCAGCAGTTCGCACAGCTGGCCGTAGCCCTTGCGGCTGCGGCAGATCAACAGCACCCGCGACGGCTTGTCGCGGTCGGCTGCGTTGGTGATCCAGCAGTCGGCGCCGACGACGGGCTTGATGCCCTTGCCGCGGGCGCCCTTGTAGAACTTGACCATCCCGAACAGGTTGGCCAGATCGGAGATGCCCAGCGCCGGCATGCCGTCGGCAGCCGCGCGGGCGATGGCCGCATCGACCTGCACGATCCCGTCGGAGATCGAATACTCGGTGTGCAGCCGCAGGTGGATGAAACGGGGGGAATGGGTGGCGTTGGATTCGGGCATCCGGCAATTTTACCTGCCGCCCGGCCGCCGGTTCACCTCCGGCGGCACATTTCTCGTCAGTGCCCGGCCGCTTCCACCGACTTGCGCAGACGCATCTGCAGCAGGATGTTGTCGGCCTGCACCTGCAGCCCGCGGGAGCGCTCGACCCACACCGGCTGATGGGTTTCGAGCGCCTGGACGAGGGCCTTCAGGGCGTCGCGGCGGGTCGCCGCGTAGTGCACCAGTTCGTCGCGCTGCCACTCCGAGTCGTCCGGCGCCTCGCGCCACGACAGCTGGGTGACGGCCCGATCCCAGCGCGGGATGAAATCCTGCTCAAGCTTTTCGAGGGCCTCCGCCTCGGTGACGCGGCGCAGGCGCAAGGCCTCCAGCAGCGCCGTCTGCTCGCGCAGCAAGTCCTGCTCCTCGAGGACGAAACGGCGGATCGTCTGCTGGTAGGCCGACTCGACCGCGAAGTTGCGTGCCACCTGCGGCGCGGTCTGCCACAGCGCGGCGCCGAGCAGGCCGGCACCGATCAGCCCGCCGAGCGCCCGCGGCATCGTCCAGCGCACCGGCCGCGGCGCGATGATCGGCTCGGCGAAGGCCGCGCCGAGCAGCAGCCCGCCCACCAGCCCACCGAGGTGGGCGGCGTTGTCGATGCCGGGAATCGAGAAGCCGGCGAACAGCGAATAGCCGATGAAACCCAGCGTGCCCGAGCGCATCTCGCGGAACGCCTCGGCCGGCACCGAACCGCGCTGCAGCAGCAGGTAGGCCAGCAGCGCGCCATACACGCCGAAGATCGCCCCCGACGCGCCGACGCTGACCGGCCCCGGCTTCCACCACAGGCTGGCCAGATTGCCGAGCAGACCGGCGACGAGATAGATCGTCAGGAAGCCGGCGCGCCCGAACAGACGCTCGACGATCTGCCCCGCCTGGTGCAGGGCCAGCATGTTGAGCCCGACGTGGAGCAGCCCGCCGTGCAGGAACAGCGCCGTGAAGAAACGCCACGGCTGCCCCTGCTGGACCAGCGGCGCAAAGTTGCCGCCGGCCCGGATCAACAGCTCCGACGGAATCTGCATCGGGTTCATCGAAACGGCCGCCAGCACCACGAACACGACGACGTTGACGATCACCAGCGCACGGGTGACGTCGGCC
Source organism: Zoogloeaceae bacterium (assembly GCA_015657735.1). Taxonomy (GTDB): domain Bacteria; phylum Pseudomonadota; class Gammaproteobacteria; order Burkholderiales; family Rhodocyclaceae; genus Zoogloea. Next base: position 6,942 of record SSSX01000102.1, on the reverse strand, counting down.
CGCGGCACGCGCGAAAACAGGATGTTGATGAAAGTATCGTAATTCAAAACGGGCACGGCTCCGACACGCGGAAGCGGGGATTATACGCAGGCTGAGGAACGGGACATTTCAAGCTTTGTCACACCGCCGCGTGTCGCGGGCGGCGCAATCAATGGCGTCGATATATAATTCAATGTTCAGTGAAGCCGCGCCGGACACGATGATCCACGTCCTCAAGCATGTCGAATCCATCACCCAGCACCGGGATCGCACCCTGCTGGAGCTTGGTGTCGCGTTGGCGCTGTTCGAACTGGTGAAGGCGCGCGAGGTCAATCTGTACAAGATGGTGGACAACTCCCGCGCCCTCGAACGCGTCACCCACGTGGGTCAGGACGGCATCCGCTACGCCTCCGAATTCGACGACGACGGCCAGATCACCCCCCTCGATGCACGCCCCGAAATGGTGGCCTGCGTGGACCGCGCGCAGATCATCCGCCGCCACGACGAGGAGCGGGACTGGCACGTGCATTGCTTCCCGATCAGCGTCGACCGCGGCGTGCTCGGCGTGCTCGAAGTCAGTTGCGACACCCCGCTCACCGACGACGACCTCGGCACCGCCGAAGGTTTCCTGGGGCTCTATCGCAACTATCTGAGCCTGCTGGATTACAGCGAGCGGGACACCCTGACCGGCATGCTCAACCGCAAGACCTTCGACGAGCATCTCGCCAAGATCCTGTCGGGCATGGCCATCGACCACGACGGCAAACCGGCCCGCCGCCGCCAGCAGGATGACGGCGGCCACTGGCTGGCCGTCATCGACATCGATCACTTCAAGCGCATCAACGACCAGTTCGGCCACCTCTACGGCGACGAAGTGCTGATCCTCCTGTCGCGCATCATGCGCAGCAGCTTCCGTCAGCAGGACCGGCTGTTCCGCTTCGGCGGCGAGGAGTTCGTCGCCATCCTGCGCGCCGCGTCGGAAGCAGAGGTGGCGGCGGCCCTCGAACGCTTCCGCAGTGCCGTCGAAAGCTACGCTTTCCCGCAGGTCGGCCAGGTGACGGCCAGCACCGGCTACACCTGCATCACCCCGCAGGACACGATCCCCGAAATCGTCGGGCGCGCCGACGAAGCGCTCTACGTCGCCAAGGACACCGGCCGCAACCGGGTCGCCGGCTACGAAACCCTGCTCGCCGCCGGAAAAGTCGCCGCCCGCGAAAAACGGAACGGCGACATCGAACTGTTCTAGGCCGCCAGCGGCCGCGCGGCGCTACTTCGCCGCAGCCTGCGCCGGCAGATCCTTCAGGGCCAGTTTGCGCTCGCCGTCGGCGGCGTAGATCAGGCCCTGCTGTTCATCGGTCAGCGGCGCCTTCAGATCCCGTTCGAGGGAGCTGTAAATGCGTGCCAGGCGGTCGGTCAGCCGCCCTTTGGCGGGAATGGCGCGGACGACCTGATCGCGGGTCGCGCCGGTGATGACCATCACCCGCTGGATGAAGGCTTCCTCGATGCGGCGCGTTTCGGCCTGCATGAAGGCGATCTGGCCGGGGGTCAGCACCGCCGCCGGCTGCACCGGCGGCACGAGCGGCGCCGACCACGCCGGCGTGACGCCGAGCGTCACGGCGAGGGCCACGGCGAGGGCCACCGGAACAAGGCCGGGGCGGGAGAGTGCGGAATTCATCTTCACGGAATCAGGACAGTCGAGCCGGTCGTGCGCCGCGCTTCGAGCTCGCGGTGGGCAAGCGCGGCATCCTTCAGGGGATAGCGCTGGTTGACGGAAATATGGACCTGGCCGGCCGCCACCACGGCGAACAACTCGTCGGCCATCTTCAGCAGATCGTCGCGCCGGGCGATGTAGTGGAACAGCGTCGGCCGGGTCAGGAACAGCGACCCCATCCTGCTCAGCAGGGCCGGCTCGACCGCCGGCACCGGCCCGGAGGCGTTGCCGAAGGTGACCATCATGCCGAGCGGCCGCAGGCAGGCCAGGGAATCCATGAAGGTATCCTTGCCGACGGAATCGTAAACCACCGGCACGCCCTCGCCGCCGGTGAGCTCGCGGACCCGGGCGGACACGCTTTCGCGCAGCGAAACGATGGTGTGGTCGCAGCCGTTCCGGCGGGCGACGTCGGCCTTGGCGTCGGAACTCACCACGCCGATGACCGTCGCGCCGAGCGCCTTGGCCCACTGGCAGAGGATCAGGCCGACCCCGCCGGCGGCGGCGTGGACCAGCACCGTGTCGCCGGGCTGGACCCGGTAGGTGCGACGCAGCAGAAACTGGGCGGTGAGGCCGCGCATCATCATCGCGGCGCCCTCTTCGAAGGAGATGGCGTCGGGCAGCCTGACCAGGAAGCGCGCATCCACGTTGCGGAGCTCGGAGTAGGCGCCGAGGGCGCCCCCCACGTAGGCGACCCGGTCGCCGGGCGCAAAGCCGGCCACTCCTTCACCCAGCGCCTCGATGACGCCGGCGGCCTCCTGGCCGAGCCCGGACGGCAGCGGCACCGGATAGAGGCCGGCGCGGTGATAGGTGTCGATGTAGTTGACGCCTATCGCCCGATGGCGGAGGCGCACTTCGCCGGCAGCCGGCGGCGGCACGTCGGCCTCGACCCACTGCAGGACTTCGGGGCCGCCGGTGCGTTCAAAACGGATCAGACGGGACATGCGTCACCTCACGGAACATCGTCGAGCGACGATTGTACCGGAGGGAGAAGGGCTGGAAACCCTGCGAGGCGTCGAAATGCATCCCCGACCCGACGAGCGGACCGGGGATGCGCGACTCGATCAAGCCTGCTCGGCCTGACGTTCTTCGAGCGCATCCACCACCGCCAGCGCGGTGATGTTGACCAGCCGGCGCACGGTTGCCGACGGGGTCAGGATGTGCACCGCCCGGGCGGCACCGAGGAGGATCGGGCCAACCGACACGCCGTCGCCGTTGGCCACCTTGAGGAGGTTGAAGGCGATGTTGGCGGCGTCGAGGTTGGGCATCACCAGCAGGTTAGCTTCGCCGTGGAGGGACGAATCCGGATGCAGACGATCGCGGATTTCCGGCGACAGCGCCGAATCGCCATGCATTTCGCCGTCGCACTGCAGATCCGGCGCCTTGCTGACGAGGATGTCGCGGGCCGCCCGCATCTTCAGCGACGACGCGCTGCGGGCGCTGCCGAAGTTGGAATGCGACAGCAGCGCGACCCGCGGCTCAATGCCGAAGCGCTTCATCTCGTCGGCAGCCATCAGCGCGATCTCGGCGGTTTCCTCGGCGTTGGGCAATTCGTTCACGTAGGTGTCGGCGATGACGAGCACGCGCTTGGGCAGCAGCAGCATGTTCATCGCGGCGAACAGGCTGGCGCCGCTCTTGAGGCCGATGAGGCTTTCCACGTGACGCAGGTGCTGGTCGTAGGAACCGGTGGTGCCGCAGATCAGCGCCTCGGCATCGCCCCGGCGCAGCAGCATGCAGCCGATCAGCGTCGAGTCGCTGCGCATGGCTTCGCGCGCCGAATCCGGCGTCACGCCGTCGCGCCCGGCGGCGCGGTAGTAGTCCTGCCACAGCTCGCGGTAACGGCTGTCGGATTCGATATTGACGACATCGAAATCGCGGCCGGCCTGCAGGTTGAGGCCGAGTTTCTGCAGGCGCATGTCGATCACCGCCGGACGGCCGATCAGGACCGGCCGGGCCAGGTTCTCGTCGACCACCGCACGCACCGCGCGCAGCACCTGCTCGCTCTCGCCTTCGGCGTAGAGCACGCGCTTCTGGGCGAGCGGCACGCTTTTGGCGATCGAGAACACCGGCTTCATGATGATGCCGGACTGGTAGACGAATTCATTGAGGCTCTGGACGTAGGCGTCCATGTCGATCTTGCGCGTCGCCACGCCGGAGTCGATGGCCGCCTGGGCCACCGCCGGGGCGATCTTGACGATCAGGCGCGGATCGAAGGGCTTGGGGATCAGGTAGTTGGGGCCGAAGGTCAGATCGGCGCCGCCGTAGGCCTGGGCCACCACGTCGGACTGCTCGGCCTCGGCCAGCTCGGCGATGGCCTTCACGCAGGCGAGCTTCATTTCCTCGTTGATCTTGGTGGCGCCGGCATCGAGCGCGCCGCGGAAGATGAACGGGAAGCACAGCACGTTATTGACCTGGTTCGGGTAGTCCGAACGGCCGGTGGCGATGATCGCGTCGGGGCGCACCTCCTTGGCCAGCTCCGGCATGATCTCCGGGGTCGGGTTGGCCAGCGCGAAGATCAGCGGCTTGTCGGCCATGGTCTTGACCATCTCCTGCTTGAGCACGCCGGCGGTGGACAGGCCGAGGAACACATCGGCACCGACCAGCGCGTCGGCGAGGGTGCGGAAGGCCGTGTTCTGCGCGTAGCGGGCCTTGGTGGGCTCCATCTTCTCGTCGCGCCCGACGTAGATCACGCCCTTCGAGTCGCAGACAAAGACGTTCTCGCGCTTGATGCCGAGGCCGCACCACAGTTCGAGGCAGGCGATCGCCGCGGCGCCGGCGCCGGAGCACACCACCTTCACTTCGTCGATCTTCTTGCCGACGACCTTCAGGCCGTTGAGCATGGCGGCGGCGGAGATGATCGCGGTGCCGTGCTGGTCATCGTGGAAGACCGGGATGTTCATCCGCTCGCGCAGCTTCTGCTCGATGTAGAAGCACTCGGGCGCCTTGATGTCCTCGAGGTTCACGCCGCCGAGGGTCGGCTCGAGGGCGGCGATCATGTCGATCAGCTTGTCCGGGTCGTTCTCGGCCAGTTCGATGTCGAACACGTCGATATTGGCGAACTTCTTGAACAGGCAACCCTTGCCTTCCATCACCGGCTTGGCGGCCAGCGGGCCGATGTTGCCGAGGCCGAGCACCGCGGTGCCGTTGGTGATGACGGCCACCAGGTTGCCGCGGGAGGTGTATTCCTGCGCGTCGGCCGGATCGGCGACGATCGCGTCGCAGGCCGCCGCCACGCCCGGCGAGTAGGCCAGCGCCAGGTCGCGCTGGTTGGTCAGGCCCTTGGTGGGGACCACCGAAATCTTGCCGCGGGTCGGGCTGCGGTGGTACTCGAGGGCGGCGGCGATGAAATCCTTGTCCATTGTTCTCTCTCTACTCAGAAATGTGGTTCGACCCCGGCCCGCCCGGCAAACGGCCGGACCGGCAAAGGAGCGCAACCCTGCTGCGCGCGGAAGTCGAATGCGTATTGGCTGCCCCGAAGCGGGCGCTTGTGTTGTCTGACCGGCCGGCGCAAGGGCACGCCCCGCGTCAGACCGGAGTTCCGCCGCCAGGAGTGGGCGGCGAAGACTTCACCTTATAGTTGGTTATCGGGGGATTTTAGCCGACTAAGCGCATTTTGGCACCTTCGGTAAATAGGGAGTCACCCGCATTGCGTGGCACAATCGCGACCGTTCCGATACGCGCCGGGCACGGCACGCAAACCGAGGGGAAAAAACGATGCGACGAGTGGTGTTCAACCAGAAGGGTGGCGTGGGCAAGTCGACGATTACCTGCAACCTGGCGGCGATCAGTGCCGCCAGCGGCCTGCGCACGCTGGTGGTCGACCTCGACCCGCAGGGCAACTCCACCCATTACCTGCTCGGCGACGCCGCCGACGACGTGAACGACACGCTGGCCGGGCTGTTCGAGCAGACCCTGGCGTTCAAGTTCAGCCCCAAGGCGACCTCGGAATTCGTGCACCCGACGCCCTTCCCCAAGCTGTCGATCCTGCCCTCCCACCCGACGCTCGAGGAGTTGCAGGGCAAGCTCGAAACCCGCTACAAGATCTTCAAGCTGCGCGACGCCCTCGACGAGATCGAGGACGACTTCGACGCGGTCTTCATCGACACCCCGCCGGCGCTCAACTTCTACACCCGCTCGGCGTTGATCGCCACCCAGCTGTGCCTGATCCCCTTCGACTGCGACGATTTCTCGCGCCGGGCGCTGTACGCGCTGCTCGAGAACGTGCAGGAGATTCGTGCCGACCACAACCGCAACCTCGAAGTCGAAGGCATCGTCGTCAACCAGTACCAGCCCCGCGCCAGCCTGCCGCAGAAACTGGTGGCCGAACTCATCGCCGAAGGCCTGCCGATCTTCAAGACCTACCTGTCCAGCTCGATCAAGATCCGCGAAAGCCACGAACAGGCCAAACCGATGATCCACCTCGACCCGAAGCACAAGCTGGCCCAGGAATTCGCCGCGCTGCACGCCGAGCTGCGCGCCTGACCGGCACCCGCGCAGACCTGCCCACCCCGGTCTGCGCGACAGCTCCCCCACCGCTCCCTGCCCTTCTCCCCGCTTTCGGCAAATGTTGCAAGGCGCGCCGAAAATTTAACGCTTCGCCGGTCGCGAAGGCTTGTGCGCCACAGCAATTCAGCTACCATCAAAATCCCTTGTCCGCCCGACGTTTCGTGAGACATCCAAGAAATTGATTTCATGGATGTTTATCTCAAAAACTGACCCCCGAAGCTGAAAAAGCCGGAAACCGGAGCTACGCACGTGAAGGCCATCATCATTATCCCGACATACAACGAACGGGAGAATATTGCTGTTCTCATCGCAGCCCTGCAGGATCAGTTCCAACGCATCAGGCACGACATGCACATCCTGGTCGTCGACGACAGCTCGCCCGACGGCACCGCCGACGTGGTGCGCGAAGTGCAGCAGCGTCACGCCAACGTGCACATGATCACCGGCCAGAAGCAGGGTCTCGGCGTGGCCTACGTGCGCGGCATGCGCCACGCGATGGACGCCCTCGGCGCCGACGTCGTCTTCGAGATGGACGCCGATTTCTCGCACAAACCCGAAGACGTGCCGCGGCTGTTCGCCGCCATCGACGACGGTGCCGATTTCGTCATCGGCAGCCGCTACGTCAAAGGCGGCTCGATCCCCGCCGAGTGGGGCCTCTACCGGCGCCTCAACTCGCGCTTCGGCAACATCGTCGCGCGCTACGTTGCCGGCATCTATTCGGTGCGCGACTGCACCGCCGGTTTCCGGGC
>SSSX01000101.1 GCA_015657735.1 Zoogloeaceae bacterium | reverse complement strand
GTTCACGCGGCTGCAGATCGGCATGCCGCTCAAGCAGGTCACCGACCTGATCGGCCAGCCGTCCGACCAGGGCGCCTACATCACCGGCAAGGCCTTCATCCCGTTCTTCTTCGGCAGCGACAAGCACCGCCAGGAGCTGGTTTACAAAAACCAGGGGCGCCTGATCTTTGCCGGCGGTTCAATGGGCGATCTGACCGGGGCCAACCTGATCTGGATCATCCACAACGCCACCGAGCCGGCCTATCGCTGAACGGGGCTGGCGCCGGCGATCGCCGACCCGCGCAGCGCGTCGCACAGATAGTCGATCATCTCCCGCACCTTGGCCGGCGGCCGCCGGTCGGTGGGGTAGAGCGCGTGGATGCCGCCCAGCGGGCAGGTCGGGTGGTCGAGTTCGAGCGCCACCAGCCGGCCGGCCTGCAGCGCGTCGCCGACGATGAAGCGCGGCTGGTAGATCACGCCCTGGCCGCCCAGCGCGGCGGCGAGCAGGACGTCGCCGTTGTTGGTCAGCAGATCGCCGCGGATCGGAACCCGCAGCGAACCGTCTTCGCCCAGGCTCCAGTGCTTGTTGCCGAAAATCGACGGCACCGAATAGGCCAGGCAGTTGTGGGTGCTCAGTTCGTGCGCCAGACGCGGTGTGCCGCGGCGCGCCAGGTAGGCCGGTGCCGCGCAGATGACGGTCGGGCAGGCGCCCAGCTGGCGCGCCTGCAGCAGGCTGTCGGGCAGCGTGCCGATGCGGATCGCCAGATCCCAGCCGCCTTCGAGCAGATCCACCCGGCTGTTGCTCAGTTCGAGTTCGACCTGGACTTCCGGATGGCGGCGGCTGAACTTCGGCAGCAGCGGGGCGACGAAGCGGCTCCCGAACGACAGCGGCGCGGTCATGCGCAGCACGCCGCGCGCGGTGATGCGTTGCGAGGCTGCCGCCGCATCCGCCTCGTCGATCTCGGCAAGGATGCGCTGGCACGCTTCGAGGTAGCCGCTGCCGGCTTCGGTCAGGCTCAAGTGTCGCGTGCTGCGGTGCAGGAGCTTGATCCCGAGTTTCGCTTCGAGGGCGTCCACATGCTTGGTCACCATACCGGCCGACATGCCAAGCTGGCGTGCGGCGGCGGACAGGCTGCCGGCGGCGAGCACGCGCACGAAAACCCGCATGCTGGTGAGGCGGTCGAGCATTTCACTCTTTCCTTGCAGTGCGAGATGGATTTCCTGTTGGCGCGATTATCACACCGGCCGTTCCCTGCGACACTGTGGATTCCTGACGCGTCACGCCGGAAAAGCGTCTTGGTCCTCGACAACCGTGGAGATGAACATGAACCCGAGCAGTCCTGAAATCGGCCGCAGCGTCGTCGCCGCCGGCATCCGCACCAACTACCACGATCTGGGCGAAGGTTTTCCGTTGCTGATGATCCACGGCTCGGGGCCGGGGGTTTCGGCGTGGGCCAACTGGCGGCTGGTGATGCCCGAACTCGCCCGGCAGGCGCGGGTGATCGCGCCGGACATGGTCGGCTTCGGCTTCACCGAGCGGCCGGCAGGCCAGCGCTACGCCATGGATGCGTGGGTCGATCAGGCGGTGGGCCTGCTCGATGCGCTGGGGATCGAGCAGGCCGATCTGGTCGGCAACTCGTTCGGCGGGGCGCTGGCGGTGGCGCTGACGATTCGCCATCCGCAGCGCGTGCGGCGTCTGGTGCTGATGGGCGCCGTCGGCGTGCCGTTTCCGATCACCGAGGGCCTCGACGCGGTGTGGGGCTACACGCCGTCGATCGCCAACATGCGCGGCATCCTCGACTACTTCGCGTGGGATCGTGGCCTGGTCAACGACGAACTGGCCCGCCTGCGCTACGCGGCCAGCATCCAGCCCGGCTTCCAGGAAGCGTTCGCGGCGATGTTCCCGGCGCCGCGCCAGCGCTGGGTCGATGCGATGACCAGCCCGGAGGCGGCGATTGCCGCGCTGCCTCACGAGACGCTGATCATCCACGGGCGCGACGACCGGGTGATTCCGCTGGCGACCTCGCTTCGCTTTGCGGAGCTGATTTCCCGCTCGCAACTGCATGTCTATGGCCGCTGCGGGCACTGGACCCAGATCGAGCACGCGGCCCGTTTCGCCCGGCTGGTCGGCGATTTTCTCGCCGAAGCGCAGCCGGACGAGCCGGTGCCGCTGAACTGAGGTTCAGCTTTTCCGGCGGCGCAGCAGCAGGCCGCCGAGGCCGAGGGCGGCCAGCGTCGGCGTGGCGGGCTCGGGAATCTGCTGGGCGCTGAAGGCCGGCAGCAGGTCGGTGCTGACGCCGAGCACGAAGAACTGGTTGGGATTGGCGGTGGCGACGCCCTGGACCGGCACGCTGTCGAGGAAGTCGTTGTCGTTCACGACGATCAGGCTGTGCTGCAGCACGCCATCGACCAGCACGTCGGGGCCGAAGGCGAGGCCTTCGAGCTTGGCGGGGATGTCGCGGTCGGTGTAGCCCTTGGTCTTGAGGAGGGCGACGAGGTCCACCAGCAGGCTCTTGCCGACCGCCTTGCCGGCCAGCGCGGCTTCGCCGGTGAGGGCCGCGACGTCGTCGGCGCCGGCCAGGTCGATGGTGTAAAGCTTTTTCTGGACGGCCTTGGAGTCGTCGCCGAGGCCCTTGCCGTCGCGTTCGTCGACGATGAACTGGTGGTCGTTGATGGCGACGATCTCGCTGATGCTGCCGTACTTGGGCTTGGCGGCGGTGCCGAGGTTGTCGAGCTGGTAGGCGTATTCGTGGGTCACCTTGCCGCTGGCGAGGTCGACGGTGACGATGCGCACGGTGCTGGCGCCGGTGCCGCCGTCCTGGGCCAGCGGGCTTTGCATGATGCCGACGAGGGTCTTGCCGTCCGGCGTGATGGCGAGGCCTTCCATGCCCTTGTTGGCCACGCGGCCGACGGTGTTGGCGGCGATTTCGGTGTCGCCGAGCGCCGACAGCGTGGTGGCGGCGAACTTGTCGGGCAGCGCCACGACGCCGGTGCGTTCGCCGCTGGCGCGGTCGAAGCGGTAGATGTAGGGGCCGTATTCGTCGGAGATGTAGACGCTCTTGCCGTCGGCGGCGACGCGGATGCCTTCGGGGTCGAAGCGGGCGTTGGCCGGGTTGGTCGAGAGTCCGGCGGCGAAAGCGTCCGAGCGGCCGGTGAAATAGTGCTGGCCGGCGCTGCCGGTGAGCGCCGGCGCACTGCCGTAGTTGAGCGCGGTGGCGCTGGACAGCAGCGTGGTGGCGGCGAGGGTCGGGGTGAGGGTGGCGACGCTGCCAGCGCTGAAGACGGTGCTGGTCAGGCCGAGGCTGACGCTCTGGAAGCGCGGAATCCAGCTGGTGGTGTTGTCCACCGCCGCGTTCCAGGCGCTGGCGTTGGGGCCGCGGTCGGGCGTCATCAGAAAGCTGTCGCCGCCGGCCCAGGCGATGGCCGAGCCGAGGCCGCCGAGGAGGTTGGCCGGGGTCCCGTTCTCGAGGGTGCCGGCGAGGCCGGACAGATCGCTGCCGCTCATCTGGCCGATGCCGATGAGGGACACGCCGGCATGCGCGGCGGGGGCGAACAGGGCCGGGATGGCGGCCGACACGAGGACGGCGAGCAGACGCTGGGCAGGCATGGGGCAACTCCTTGCGAGGCGGGTTTCAAACTTCGAAACGCTACGCAAGGCGTGTTACGCCCAGGTTAAACGCCAGCCGCGTCAGGACTCGTCGAACACCAGCAGCGTCAGCGCGGCGGCTTCCTCGCGCAGCGGAATCAGCGCCTGGTAGGCCGCCGAGGCGTACCAGGCGTGCACCGCGGCGGTGTCGGGGAAGCGGATGACGACCGTGTCGGTGTGTTCGTGGGCGCCGGCCAGAACGCGGTCGAGGCGGCCGCGCAGCAGCAGCTCGGCGCCCCACGGGGCGAGGGTGGCGGGCACCCGGCTGCGGTATTCCGCCCACTTGGCGGGGTGCTTGACGGTGAGGTGTCCGATGACGCAGGCGCTCATGGGGGGCTCCATCCGGTACAAGGTTCAGGCCGCGGCTTCCTCGGCGTTGCGCTCTTCGAGCTGCAGGCGCCACATCTGCGCGTAGGCGGCGTCGCGGGCGAGGAGCTCGGCGTGGCTGCCGCGTTCGACGATGCGCCCCTGGTCGAGCACGATGATCTCGTCGGCGTTCATCACCGTCGACAGCCGGTGGGCGATGACCAGCGTGGTGCGGCCACGCGCGGCGGCGTCGAGCTGGGCCTGGATGGCCTTCTCGGTCTGCGAGTCGAGGGCCGAGGTGGCTTCGTCGAAGATCAGGATGTCGGGGTTCTTGAGCAGCGTGCGGGCGATGGCGACGCGCTGCTTTTCGCCGCCGGAGAGCTTGAGGCCGCGCTCGCCGACGCGGGTCTGCCAGCCGTCGGGCAGGCGCGCGACGAAGTCTTCGAGTTGGGCGGCGCGGGCGGCGGCTTCGACGTCTTCGCGGCTGGCGTCGGGGCGGCCGTACTGGATGTTGTAGAGCAGGGTGTCGTTGAACAGCACGGTGTCCTGGGGGACGATGCCGATGGCGGCGCGCAGGCTGTCCTGGGTGAGCTGGCGGATGTCGCGGCCGTTGACGCGCACGGCGCCGGCCTGCACGTCGTAGAAGCGGAACAGCAGCCGCGCGAGGGTCGATTTGCCGGAGCCTGAGTGGCCGACGACGGCGACGGTGCGGCCGGCCGGGATCGCGAAATCGACGTCGTGCAGGATCTGGCGTGCCGGATCGTAGGCAAAGCCGACGTGGTCGAAGCGCACGTCGGCCGGGCCGCGGGCCAGCGGGCGGGCGTCGGCGCCGTCGGCGACCTCGCGGTGGGTGCCCATCAGGCCGAACATGCGCTCGATGTCGGTGAGGGCCTGGCGGATCTCGCGGTACAGCACGCCGAGGAAGTTGAGCGGAATGTAGAGCTGGATCAGGAAGGCGTTGACCAGCACCAGATCGCCGAGGGTCATGCGGCCGTCGGCGACGCCCAGCGCGGCGCGCCACATCATCGCGGTGACGCCGACGGCGATGATGGCGGCCTGGCCCATATTGAGCAGCGACAGCGATTTCTGGTTCTTGATCTGGGCGGCCGTCCATTTGACGAGCTCGCTGTCGTAGCGGCGGGTCTCGAAGGCCTCGTTGTTGAAATACTTCACCGTCTCGAAATTGATCAGGCTGTCGATGGCGCGGGCGTTGGCGGCGGAGTCGAGTTCGTTGGCCTGGCGGCGCAGCGCGGTGCGCCAGTTGGTGACCTTGAAGGTGAAGGTGATGTAGAGACCCAGCGTGACGGCGGTGATGATGGCGAAGCTCGGCTCGTACTTGACCAGCAGGATGCCCATCACCAGGCCGATTTCGACGAAGGTGGGCAGGATCGAATACAGCGTGTAGCTGATCAGCGAGCCGATCGAGCGGGTGCCGCGCTCGATGTCGCGGGTCAGGCCGCCGGTCTGGCGTTCGAGGTGGAAGCGCAGCGAGAGGGCGTGCAGGTGGCGGAACACCTGCAGCGAAATCTCGCGCACCGCTTCCTGGGTGACCCGCGCGAAAACCAGTTCGCGCAGCTCGGTGAACAGCGAGGTCGAGAAGCGCAGCGCGCCATAGGCCACCAGCAGCGCGGCCGGCACGACGATGAAGGCCTGCGCGCGGGAGATGTCGAGGCCATCGACCAGCTGCTTGAAGATCAGCGGCACCGCGACGTTGGCGAACTTGGCGCCGATCAGGCAGCCGAGGGCGAACAG
>SSSX01000100.1 GCA_015657735.1 Zoogloeaceae bacterium | reverse complement strand
TGTGGGAGCTCGCCACCGTCCTCGAAGCCGGCCGCGGCAAGCCCGCCGCCAACCAGAATCTCGTCGACTACAACTTCAGCGTCGACTGGAACGACACCACCGCCGACGGCCCCGGCCGCATCGAGATCGGCCGCCGCGCGCGCGGATCGCCGCTCGACAAGCTCGTCGCCGAGCTGATGATCATGGCCAACAGCACCTGGGGCAAGGCGCTGGCCGACGCCGGCATTCCGGCCCTGTACCGCGCCCAGACCGGCGGCAAGGTGCGCATGACCACCGCCCCCGCCCCCCACGAGGGCCTCGGCGTCGATTGCTACGCGTGGTCCAGCTCGCCGCTGCGCCGCTACGTCGATCTGGTCAATCAGTGGCAGCTGATCGGCTGGCTGCAGCAAACCGACCCGGCCTTCCCGCCGAAGTCGCCCGAGCTCATCGCCGCGATGCGCGACTTCGAACTCACCTACGCCGCCTACGCCGACTTCCAGCGCGGCATGGAGCGCTACTGGTGCCTGCGCTGGCTGCGTCAGGCCGGCCATCCGGCGATGAGCGCCCGCGTGCTGCGCGAAAGCCTGGTCCGCCTCGAAGCCATCCCGCTGATCTTCAAGGTTCCGTCGATGCCGACCCTGCCGCCGGGCACCCGCGTCCAGCTGGCCATCGACAGCACCGACCTGATCGACGTCGACCTGCGCGCCACCTATGTCGAAACCCTCGCCGCGGCCGGCGGCGAAGCCGTCGACATGGATCAGGACGAGGCCCTGCCCGCAGCCGCTGCGCCCGAAACTGCCGCGCCCGAACCCGCCGAGGCACCGCCCGCCGCCTGACCCGCCATGCAGCCGCTCCGCCGCCCTCCCGCCCAGCCGGCTCCGCCCCCCGCCCCCGTGCGGGCCGGCGCAGCCTACGTCTGGCCGGCGTTCACCGGGGGCACGGCGCGCTACGCGCTCGAATGGGGCGTCGGCCTGTCGCTGGCGGCGCACGCGCTGCTGCTGTCGATCCACTTCGTGATGCCCGACGCCAAGCACTTCAAGCGCAGCGACAAGGGGCTCGAAGTGGTGCTGGTCAACACCCGCCACGCCCGGCGCCCCGACACCGCCGACGTGCTGGCCCAGGCCAACGTCGATGCCGGCGGCAACTCCGACCAGAAAGCCCGCCCCGCCACGCCGCTGCCGCCGCAGGAACAGACCCGCGCCGGCGACCATCTCGTCGAAGCCCAGCGCCGCAGCGAAGCCCCGCAGGCGCCGCAGATGCAGGCCATGACCGCCCGTCAGGGCAAGACCGCCCTCGCCGTCGATCCCCGCCAGACCAACCCGACCGAAACACCCCGCGCGGTGTCGGGCTACGACCTCCTCGACAGCTCGGCCGCGGTCGCCCGCATCGAAGCGCAGATCGACAAGGATCTGATGGATTACGCCTCGCGCCCGCGCAAGAAGTTCATCGGCGCGCGCGCCCAGGAGTACCGCTTCGCCCAGTACGCCGAAGACTGGCGCCAGAAGATCGAGCGGGTCGGCACCCTCAACTACCCGGACGCGGCCCGCGGCAAGCTCTACGGCAGCCTGCTGCTGTCGGTGACGATCCGCGCCGACGGCAACGTGGACAGCGTCGAAGTCCTGCGCTCGTCCGGCCACCGGGTGCTCGACGAAGCCGCCCGCCGCATCGTCCAGCTCGCCGCCCCGTACGCGGCCTTTCCGCCGGACATCCGCAAGGACACCGACGTGATCGAGATCACCCGCACCTGGACCTTCACCAACGCCGACATGCTGCAAACCTCAGCCCGCAAGGAGTAAGCCCGATGGACCGCTACGCCGTGATCGGCAACCCGATCGCCCACAGCAAGTCGCCGCGCATCCATGCCGCGTTCGCCGCCCAGACCGGGCAGCAGCTCAGCTACGAAGCGCTGCTCGCGCCGCTGGATGCCTTCGCCGCCACCGTCCTCGCCTTCCGCGACACCGGCGGCCGCGGCATGAACGTGACCGTCCCGTTCAAGCTCGAAGCCTTCGAACTGGCCGACCGCCTCACCCCCCGCGCCGAGGCTGCCGGCGCCGTCAACACCCTGGCTTTCGGCGCCGACGGCATTCTCGGCGACAACACCGACGGCGCCGGCATCCTGCGCGACATCACCGTCAATCTGCGCTGCCCGGTGCACGGCCGGCGGGTGCTGCTGCTCGGCGCCGGCGGCGCCGCCCGCGGCACCATCCTGCCGCTCCTCGACGCCGCGCCGGCCAGCCTGACGATCGCCAACCGCACCGCCGCCAAAGCCGCCGAACTGGCCTACGAGTTCTCCGCCAGCGGCGCCGTCCGGCCCACCGGCTGCGGCTTCGCCCAGCTCGCCGGACAGCACTTCGACCTGATCATCAACGCCACCAGCGCCAGCCTTTCCGACGCCGCCCCCGACCTGCCCGCCGGCCTCTACGCCCCCGCCAGCCTGGCCTACGACATGATGTACGGCAAGGGCGAAACCGCCTTCCTCGCCGCCGCCCGCCAGCAGGGCGCCGGACGGGTCTCCGACGGCCTCGGCATGCTGGTCGAACAGGCCGCCGAGAGCTTCACGCTGTGGCGCGGCGTGCGCCCCGACACCCACCCGGTGCTGGCCGAACTGCGGGCCTCGCTCTGAACCGCCGGCCGGCGCGATGACCACCCTCTGGCAGTGGACGCGGCGCGCACTGCTCGCCGTCGTGCTGGCCTTCGTGGCCTACCAGCTGTGGCTGCTCGGCCATGTGCTGTGGTGGAAGTGGAATCCGCCATCCGGCACCAGCTTCATGAGTCTGCGCCTCGACGAACTCGCCGCCGACAAGCCCGACGCCGAACTGCATTACCGCTGGGTGCCGTACGAAAAAATCTCGGTGCACCTGAAACGCGCCGTCGTCGCCGCCGAAGACGACAAGTTCGTCGACCACGAGGGCTTCGACTGGGACGGCATCCAGAAGGCCATCGAAAAGAACCAGAAGAAAGGCCGGGCGGTCGCCGGCGGCTCGACGATTAGCCAGCAACTGGCGAAAAACCTGTTCTTGTCGCCGTCGCGGAGCTACTTCCGCAAGCTCGAGGAAGCCATCATCACGGTGATGATCGAAGCCCTGTGGGACAAGCGGCGCATCCTCGAGGTCTATCTCAACGTCGTCGAATGGGGCAACGGCATCTTCGGCTGCGAAGCCGCCGCGCAGCGCTACTACCGCGTCTCGGCGGCCCAGCTGGCACCCGCCCAGGCCGCGCGGCTGGCCGTCATGCTGCCCAACCCGCGCAAGTACGAAAAGAACTTCGGCCCCCGCCTGGCGGCCCACGCGGCGCGCATCCAGAGCCGCATGCACTACTCCGAGGTGCCCTGAAAAACGTCGCCGATCAGGCACTCCGTCACCCCCTTGCGGGCTTTCAGCCCCTGCCAGAAGACGGCCCCTTCGGGTAGAATGTCGCGTTTCCCCCCGCCGCCGCACCCCGATGCAATTCGCCGGATTCACCTTGCGAAACAACCTGTTCGTCGCGCCCATGGCCGGCGTCACGGACCGCCCCTTCCGCCAGCTCTGCAAGAAGATGGGCGCAGGGCTCGCCGTGTCCGAGATGGTCACCTCCAATTCGTTGCTCTACGGCAGCGCCAAAACACTCCGGCGCGCCAACCACGAGGGCGAGACCGACCCGATCTCGGTGCAGATCGCCGGCGCCGATCCGCTGATGATGGCCGAGGCCGCCCGCCACAACATCGACCGCGGCGCCCAGATCATCGACATCAACATGGGCTGCCCGGCCAAAAAGGTCTGCAACGTGATGGCCGGCTCGGCGCTGATGCAGGACGAACCGCTGGTCGCCCGCATCCTCGAGGCCGTCGTCAGCGCCGCCGGCAGCACGCCGGTGACGCTCAAGTTCCGCACCGGCTGGAACAAGGCCAACAAGAACGCCGCCACCGTCGCCCGCATCGCCGAGGAATCCGGCATCCGGCTGATCGCCATCCACGGCCGCACTCGCGCCTGCCAATACACCGGCAATGCCGAGTACGACACCATCGCCGACGTGAAGTCCCGGGTGCGCATCCCGCTGATCGCCAACGGCGACATCACGACGCCGCAAAAGGCCAGGTTCGTGCTCGACCACACCGGCGCCGACGGCGTGATGATCGGCCGCGCCGCCCAGGGCCGGCCGTGGATCTTCCGCGAGATCGAACACTTCCTGAAAACCGGCGAGGAACTCCCGCCCCCGCTGGTGTCGGAAATCCTGCAGGTGTGCAAGGACCACCTCGCCGACCTCTACGCCTTTTACGGCGAAGACACCGGCGTCAAGATCGCCCGCAAGCACATCAGCTGGTACACCCGGGGCCTGGTCGGATCGGCGCAGTTCCGCCGCATCATGAACACCCTGCCCACGGTACAAGAACAAATTGCCGCCATTGACGAGTTCTTCGGCCGGCTCGCCGACAGAGACAGCCGACTGGTCTACGCCGACCCCGAAGAATTCCCCCAGGAGCTTGCAGCATGAGCAGCACCAGCAATGACATCGCCGACTCTGTGTGTCGTGCGCTGGACACCTATTTCCGCGACCTCGACGGCGAAAAGCCCAACGCCCTCTACGCGATGGTGATCAAGAACGTCGAGCGCCCGATGCTCGAATTCGTCCTCAAGCAGGCCGGCGGCAACCAGACCCTGTGCGCCGAGATGCTCGGCATCAACCGCAACACCCTGCGCCGCAAACTGTCCGAACACGAGCTGCTGTAAGCCCGCGCGGCTCCGCAAACGTCTTTCCGTCATTCCGCGCCGCGGCCTTCCGCGGCCATCCAGAGAAGCTCCCATGAAAGTCACCCAAGCCCTGCTCAGCGTCTCCGACAAGACCGGTGTCGTCGACTTCGCCCGCGAACTGTCGGCCCTCGGCATCACGCTGCTGTCCACCGGCGGCACCGCCAAATCCCTGCGCGACGCCGGCCTGCCGGTCACCGACGTATCCGACTACACCGGCTTCCCCGAAATGCTCGACGGCCGCGTCAAGACCCTGCACCCCAAGGTGCACGGCGGCATCCTGGCCCGCCGCGACCTGCCCGAGCACCTCGCCAAGCTTGAAGAACACGCCATCCCGCGCATCGACCTGGTGGTGGTGAACCTCTATCCCTTCCAGGCCACCGTCGCCAAGCCCGACTGCACGCTCGAAGACGCCATCGAGAACATCGACATCGGCGGCCCGACCATGGTCCGCGCCGCCGCCAAGAACCACGGCAACGAAGCCGGCGGCGTCGGCATCGTCACCGACCCGGCGGACTACGCCGCCATCGTCGCCGAGCTCACCGCGAACGGCGGCGCGCTCGGCTACAAGACCCGCTTCGACCTGGCGCGCAAGGCGTTCACCCACACCGCCCGCTACGACGCAGCGATCTCCAACCACCTCACCGCCCTCGCTGACGACGGCAGCAGGATGGCCTACCCGGAGCGCTTCCAGCTCGCCTTCGACAAGGTCCAGGATCTCCGCTACGGCGAGAACCCCCACCAGAGCGCCGCCTTCTACCGCGAGTCCACCGCCCCGGCCGGCGCCATCGCCGCCTACACCCAGGTGCAGGGCAAGGAGCTGTCCTACAACAACATCGCCGACGCCGACGCCGCCTGGGAATGCGTCAAGGCCTTCGACTCGATTGCCTGCGTCATCGTCAAGCACGCCAACCCGTGCGGCGTGGCTGTCGCGGCCAGCCCGCTGGAAGCCTACAAAAAAGCTTTCTCCACCGATCCGACGTCGGCCTTCGGCGGCATCATCGCCTTCAACACCACCGTCGACCGTGCCGCGGCCGAAGCCGTCAGCGCCCAGTTCCTCGAAGTGCTGATCGCCCCCGCCTACACCGACGAAGCCCTCGAACTGCTCAAGGCCAAGCAGAACGTCCGCGTGCTGGTCAATCCGCTCGGCACCGTGCGCCAGCCCGACTACAAGCGCGTCGGCGGCGGCCTGCTGGTGCAGAGCGCCGACTTCGCGCCGATCACCGCCGCCGACCTGAAGGTCGTCACCAAGCGCGCGCCCACCGAACAGGAACTCTCCGACCTGCTGTTCGCCTGGCGCGTCGCCAAGTATGTCAAATCCAACGCCATCGTCTATTGCAAGGACGGCATGACCATCGGCGTCGGCGCCGGCCAGATGAGCCGTGTCGACTCCGCCCGCATCGCCAAGATCAAGGCCGAGAACGCCGGCCTGGTGATCCCCGGCTGCGTGGTCGCCTCCGACGCCTTCTTCCCGTTCCGTGACGGTCTCGACGTACTGGCCCAGGCCGGCGCCACCGCCGTCATCCAGCCGGGCGGCTCGGTGCGCGACGCCGAAGTCATCGCCGCCGCCGACGAACAGGGCATCGCCATGGTCCTGACCGGCTTCCGCCACTTCCGCCACTGATCCGGAAACGCTCCATGAAGATCCTCGTCATCGGCTCGGGCGGACGCGAACACGCACTGGCCTGGAAACTGTCCCGCTCGCCCCGCGTACACAAAGTGCTGGTCGCCCCCGGCAACCCCGGCACCGCGCGCGAACCCGGCCTCGAGAACGTCGCCGTCACCGCCATCCCCGAGCTGATCGAGCTGGTCCGCCGCGAACAGATCGCGCTGACCGTCGTCGGCCCCGAGGCGCCGCTGGCCGCCGGCGTCGTCGACGCCTTTCGCGCCGCCGGCCTGCCGATCTTCGGGCCGACCCGGCTCGCCGCCCAGCTGGAGAGCTCGAAGGACTTCGCCAAGCAGTTCCTGATCCGCCACAAGATCCCGACCGCCCGCTACCAGACCTTCGCCAGCCCCGCCGAGGCCCACGCCTACGTCGACGCCGAAGGCGCGCCGATCGTCATCAAGGCCGACGGCCTCGCCGCCGGCAAGGGCGTGGTCGTCGCGATGACCGTCGAGGAAGCCCACGCCGCCATCGACGCGATGCTCACCCACAACACCCTCGGCGTGCAGTACGACGAACGCGGCCCGCGCGTGGTGATCGAGGAATTCATGGACGGCGAGGAAGCCAGCTTCATCGTCATGGCCGACGGCCGCCACGCGCTGCCGCTCGCCACCTCGCAGGATCACAAGCGCCTGAAGGACGCCGACCACGGCCCCAACACCGGCGGCATGGGCGCCTACTCGCCGGCGCCGGTGGTCACCCCCGAAGTGCACGCCCGCGTGATGCGCGAAATCATCATGCCGACCCTCGCCGGCATGACGGCCGAAGGGCTGCCCTACACCGGCTTCCTGTACGCCGGCCTGATGATCGACGCCAAGGGCGCACCGCGCGTCGTCGAGTTCAACTGCCGCATGGGCGACCCGGAAACCCAGCCGATCATGATGCGCCTCAAGTCCGATCTGGTCGATCTCGTCGAAGCCGCCGTCGCCGGCAAGCTCGACAAGATCGAAGCCGAATGGGACCGCCGCTTCGCCCTCGGGGTCGTGATGGCCGCTGCCGGCTATCCCGACAGCCCGCGCAAGGGCGACCCGATCCACGGGCTGCCGGCCAGCGCCAGCGAAGATGCGCACGTCTTCCACGCCGGCACCGCCGAGGCCGACGGCCAGGTCGTCACCAGCGGCGGCCGTGTGCTGTGCGTCACCGCCCTCGGCGACAACGTCAGGAGCGCCCAGAAACGTGCCTACGAGCAGGTGGACCAGATCCACTTCGACGGCATGCAGTGCCGCCGCGACATCGGCTACCGGGCCATCGCCCGCAAGCCCTGACGGCGCGCAGCAAACCGATACAAAAACAAGCGCCGGCCCCGTGCCGGCGTTTCATTTTTCCGCAGCGAGAACCGCCATGCCCGACCGTCACGCCGTCAAAGCCTATCTCCTCGACCTGCAGACGCGCATCGTCGCCGCCCTCGAAACCTTCGACGGCCAGCCCTTCGTCACCGACAGCTGGACGCGCCCGGCCGGCGGCGGCGGCCTCACCCGGCTGATCGAGGACGGCAACTTCTTCGAGCGCGGCGGCTGCAACTTCTCCCACGTGATGGGCGAAGGCCTCCCGCCGTCGGCTACCGCCGCCCGGCCCGAACTCGCCGGGCGCAGCTACGAGGCGATGGGCGTGTCGCTGGTCCTGCATCCGCGCAACCCGTACTGCCCGACCGTGCACATGAACGTGCGCTTCTTCATCGCCTCCGCCCCCGGCAAGGACGACGTGTGGTGGTTCGGCGGCGGCATGGACCTGACACCCTACTACCCGTTCGAAGAAGACGTGCGCCACTTCCACGCCACCTGCAAGGCCGCCGTGCTGCCGTGGGGCGAGGCCGAATACCGTCGCCTGAAGGACTGGTGCGACCGCTACTTCTTCCTGAAGCACCGCAACGAACCGCGCGGCGTCGGCGGCCTGTTCTTCGACGATCACGGCGCCGACGGCACGGTGGATTTCGACGCCGCCTTCGCAATGACCCGCAGCGTCGGCGATGCCTTCCTGCCGGCCTACCTGCCGATCGTCGAACGCCGCCGCGACACGCCCTTCGGCGAACGGGAACGCGACTTCCAGGCCTACCGCCGCGGCCGCTACGTGGAGTTCAACCTGGTCTTCGACCGCGGCACGTTGTTCGGCCTGCAGTCGGGCGGACGCACCGAATCGATCCTGATGTCGATGCCGCCGATCGTCAAATGGCGCTACGACTGGCAGCCCGCGGCCGGCAGTCCGGAAGAACGCCTGTACAAGGAGTTCCTGATCCACCGCGAGTGGGTCTGACCGTGCCGGACCCGCTTCACGGCGCGCCCGCCGACGGGTAGCTGCGCAGGTAGCCGTAGAGCGTCGTTACCCGCTCGCGGAGCAGCGCGGCGCGGTAGCCGGCGCGGGACAGCGCCGACGACGAGCCGAAATCCTGCATCGACCAGTTGTTGGCGATGAAGCGCATCTCGGCGTCGCGGAACACCAGCCAGCTTTTCTGGCTGCGCACCAGATCCTGCCGGCGGCTGTCGCGGGTGCGCCGGAGCAGCGCCGAATAAGCCTGGTTGAGCTCCCGGTCGAGAAACTGCTCATATTGGGCATGCGCCGCCAGTGCCGCCCGGTCGGTGGACGCCGCGCCGATCTGCGTTTCGTAGCTTTCGGCGCGGCCGGCAAAGGCCGCCACCGGATCGGGCTGATCGGGATTGTCGATCGCCAGCGCCGGCAGCAGCTGCAGGCCCCAGCACAGCGCCAGCACGCGCAGCAGCGCGCCCGCCTCACCAGTTCTTTTCATAGACGCCCCGGGAGTACACGTCCCACTCGCACTGGCGCCGGCGCTGCAGCCCGAGCATGACCTTGCCCTGCGACGTGCTCCACGCCTTCCACGCCGCTTCCAGGCTCTTGTAGGTGGTCTTGGCAGCCGGATCGTTGACCATCTTGGCCACCGACGACTTGGCGAAACGCGGCGCGCCGATGTTGAACGCCAGAATCGTCAGCGCGTCGAACTGGTTGCTGGCGAGCGGCACCGTGATGCCGGCCCGCACCGCCGCCTCGAACGGCTGCAGATCGCGGTCGAGCAGCGCGTTGGCGCCAGCCTCGTCGATGCCGTTCTTGTAGGTATCCCACTCGGCCTTCGAAATCAGGTGCCCGTAGCCGATCGTCGCGCCCTTGACCCACACCGTCGTGCGCTTGCCGGTCTGGTCGTCGTAGGTGAACAGGAACAGGTTTTCGAGCTTGCGCAGCAGGCCGCGGCCGGCGTCGCTGAAAGCCGTCGCCGCGCCGGCGACCGGACCGCCCGGCAGGGGTGTCGTCGCCGGCGGTCGTGACAGCGCATCCCAGGTCTTGCCGCCGGGGTCGACCCGACCGTCCGGCTTCTTCATTTTCAGGATGCGGCGCTGGAACTCCTCGATCGCCTCGAAGGTTTCATCGCCCTGCGCGCCATCTTCGTCGATGGCCGGCAGCGACGGCGTTCGATGCCGGTTGAGCAGTTGCTGGACCAGCATGACATCCTTCTTCAAGGGGTTTTCCGCGCCCCGCCCTACCGCACGCGCCAAAGTCGCCATGAGCATCTCCGCAAGCCAAACGAATGGAATGCCACTATAGATTGCAGCCCTTCCCGGCGCCAGCCGCCAATATGCAAAAAGCCTTCCGGACCTGCGCCCGGAAGGCTTTTTGCCGGCATCGCCCGCGCCGGGGCGGCGCCTCAGTTGCGGATCAGATGATCGAAGGCCGACAGCGACGCCTTCGCGCCGTCGCCCATCGCGATGATGATCTGCTTGAACGGCGTGGTCGTCACGTCGCCGGCGGCAAACACGCCCGGCACCGACGTGCGGCCGTGGTCATCGACGATGATCTCGCCGCGGGGCGACAGCTCGACCGTGCCCTTCAGCCAGCCGGTGTTCGGCAGCAGGCCGATCTGCACGAAGATGCCGGCCAGTTCCAGCTGGTGCATCTCGCCGGAGTTGCGGTCCTTGTAGGTCAGGCCGGTGACCTTCTGGCCGTCGCCGTTCACCTCGGTAGTCTGCGCGCTGAGGATGATCCTCACGTTGGGCAGGCTTTCGAGCTTGCGCACCAGCACCGCATCGGCACGCAGCTGGCTGTCGAATTCCAGCAGCGTGACGTGGGAAACCACGCCGGCCAGATCGATGGCCGCCTCGACACCCGAGTTGCCGCCGCCGATCACCGCCACCGCCTTGCCCTTGAACAGCGGGCCGTCGCAGTGCGGGCAGTAGGTCACGCCCTTGGTGCGGTACTCGGCTTCGCCGGGAACGTTCATGTCGCGCCAGCGGGCGCCGGTGGACAGGATCACCGTCTTCGAGCGCAGGCTGGCGCCGCTGGCCAGCCTGACCTCGATCAGCCCGCCCGGCACCAGCGCCGCGGCGCTCTGCAGGTTGATGATGTCCACCTCGTACTGCTTGACGTGCTCCTCGAGCGCCGCGGCAAGGCGCGGGCCCTCGGTTTCCTTCACCGAGATGAAGTTCTCGATGGCCAGCGTGTCGAGCACCTGACCGCCGAAGCGTTCGGTCACCACGCCGGTGCGGATGCCCTTGCGCGCCGCGTAGATCGCCGCCGCCGCGCCGGCCGGGCCGCCGCCGACGACCAGCACGTCGAAGGCTTCCTTGGCGGCGATCTTCTCGGCGGCGCGGGTCGCCGCGCCGGAATCGACCTTGGCGAGAATCTGTTCGAGCTCCATGCGCCCCTGGCCGAACTCCGCGCCGTTGAGGAGGACACTCGGCACCCCCATGATCTGCAGACGGGTGACTTCCTCCTGGAACAGCGCGCCATCCACGGTCTCGTGGCGGATCTTCGGGTTGATCAGCGCCATCAGGTTGAGCGACTGCACGACCTCGGGGCAGTTCTGGCACGACAGCGAGATGTAGGTGACGAAGTTGAACTCGCCATCGAGATTGCGGATCTG
>SSSX01000707.1 GCA_015657735.1 Zoogloeaceae bacterium | reverse complement strand
CCGCATCAGCCGGCTGACCGTGAGCCCCAGCGCCTCGAACATCCGGCGCACCTCGCGGTTGCGCCCTTCCGACAGCGTGACCCGATACCAGTGGTTGCCCCCTTCTCCCCCGGCGTCGAGCAGCGTGTTGAACTTCGCCGGGCCGTCCTCGAGCTCGATGCCGTCGAGCAGCGCCTGACGCTGCGCGTCATCGAGCTGGCCGAGGATGCGCACCGCGTACTCGCGGTCGAGCTCGTAGCGCGGATGCATCAGCTTGTTGGCGAGATCGCCGTCGTTGACGAAAAGCAGCAGGCCCGAGGTGTTGAAGTCGAGCCGTCCGACGGCGATCCAGCGCCCCTTGCGGAGCACCGGAAGACGGTCGAAGACGGTCGGCCGGCCTTCCGGATCGTCGCGGGACACGATTTCGCCTTCCGGCTTGTGGTACAGCACGACGCGCGGAATCCGCGGCGCGAAACGCAGCGGCATCAGCTTGCCGTTGACCCGCACCCGGTCGCCGGGACCGACCTTCTGGCCGACGTCGGCAGGCTCGCCATTGACCGAAATGCGTCCGGCGACGATCCACTCCTCGATCTCCCGCCGCGACCCGACGCCGGCTGCCGCCAGCACCTTGTGCAGGCGCTGCGGCTCGGTGTAGGTGGTGTCCTGCGGCCGCTTGCGACGCTCGCCTTCGGCGGCCGGCAGCAGTTCGCTGCTCGCCAGCGGATAGCTGCCGTCACCGGCCGCATAGCCGGCCCCGCCCTGCTTCCGGGCCCGCCAGTTGCCGCGCCCGCCGCCGAGGTCGGCGAGCCCGATGGCCGAGGCGTTGCTCTTCGGCTGGCGAGCGCCGTCGGCGTCGCGCTCCGGCCGCGCGGCACGATTGCCCTCGGCCTCCGGCCGGCCGCGTCCGCGCCGCCCGCCCGCGGCCGGCGCCGGCCCGGCACCGGGCCGCGACCCGCCGCCGGCATTGCCGCCGGGTTTGCCGGCCTTAGCCCTGAATGGCTTGTTCTTCGGTTTTTGGGAGGTCGACAAGATCCATGATCCTTTCGATTTCAGTCAGCGGAGGCAACTCGGTCAGGCTGCGCAGCCCGAGGTCCTCCAGGAATTTCCGGGTGGTGGCGTAGAGGCCCGGCCGGCCGGGGGTATCCCGGTAGCCGATGACGTCCACCCATCCCCGCGATTCGAGGGTTTTCAATACGTTCGTCGACACCACCACGCCGCGGATATCCTCGATGTCGCCACGCGTGACCGGCTGGCGGTAGGCGATGATCGCCAGGGTTTCGAGAACGGCGCGT
>SSSX01000706.1 GCA_015657735.1 Zoogloeaceae bacterium | reverse complement strand
TGGTACTGGGTGCCCACGCCGCGCACCGAGACGTGTCCCCAGTCGGTGTTGTGGTCAAAACGGGCGACGTAATCGAAATTGGTGTCGAAATCGGCCACCGGCGCTTTCGGCCACGAACTGCCGATCGAATTCTCGACGGCCAGGTCGACCCGCGATTTTCCGAGCGGAACCGAGTAGCGCAGCATCGCCTGGCGGATGGTCGGCGCGATGCCGGTTCCGTTCCATTCGACCAGGTCCGGCATCGCGGCGAGGTCGGTAAAGGTGCTGTACGTCTGGCCGGCCAGCAGATTCCCGACCTTGACGTAGGCTTCGCGCAAGCGGAGGTTGCTTTGCGTCTCGCCGCCCCATGAGGTCTGGCTGCCGTCGAAATCGGCCTCGATCTTGGTCATGATCGGGCCCAGCGCCTCGGTCGGCGTCTGGGTCAGCAGGCCGAAACGCGAACCGCGCGCCGTCATGAAGGTTTGGCCGCTACGCGAAGCCGCGGCCGTGCCGT
The DNA here is from genome assembly GCA_015657735.1 of Zoogloeaceae bacterium. Lineage (GTDB taxonomy): Bacteria > Pseudomonadota > Gammaproteobacteria > Burkholderiales > Rhodocyclaceae > Zoogloea. Next base: position 834 of record SSSX01000706.1, on the reverse strand, counting down.
TCAGCGGCTGCAGGAACAGCGAGCCGCCCCAGCCGGTGTTGGCGTAACTGGTGCGCGCCAGGGTGTCGCGCGTGGCGTGCATCGTCGCGTGGCCGTAAATCTTGACCGAGGTATCGCTGCCGGGCATCCGGAACGACCCCGGAATCTCGCCCTCTTCGACATAGCGCGTTTTCTTGCCGGTCGCCCCGGCGGTGTCGGATACGGCGCCGGACTGGTTCTTTTCCAGTTGATCGAGGCGTTCCTGCATTTTCTTCATCATGGCTTTCAGTTCGCTCACCTCATCGGCGGCCTGGGCAGGCAGGGCGAGCGACAGCAGCAAGCCGGACAACAGGGCCGGCGCAACGGCGCCAACGGTTTTTTTGTGCATCGAAGTCTCCAGGATTTCTTGTTTTGATTCGCGCAGCCCTCCCCCGCCGTCTTCGGAAAGGCAGCTGGAACGGGCTGGCAAGGCGGGCTAAAAAGTCCGGCGCAGCGACGCCGGAGCGGGGGTCAAACCAGCGTCGGGCGACGCTTGCGCACCCATTGGGTCGCCTGATCGTAGGCGTGGGCCAATTGCAGGACGGCCAGGTCGGCCTGGGCGCGGCCGATGATCTGCACGCCCATCGGCAGGCCGGCGGCGTTGAAGCCGGCCGGCACGTTGATGATCGGCAGGCCCGACAGCGTGCCGCCGATCACCACCTCCATCCAGCGGTGGTAGGTATCCATCGGCTTGCCGGCGACTTCCTTGGCCCAATGCAGATCCGCGGCGAACGGGAAAGTCTGCGCGGTCGGCAGGACGAGGTAATCGTATTTCTGGAACAGCTTCTGCAGCGCGGCATACCAGGCGCTGCGCTG
>SSSX01000705.1 GCA_015657735.1 Zoogloeaceae bacterium | reverse complement strand
TCGAGCACCAGTCCGCATTCGAGCAGGCTGGCGGCGCTGTAGTCGGCGAAGGCGGCCTGCAGCGCCTGCCAGCCTTCCGGCGCGTAGCCGAGGCCGTAGCGGGCGGCGATCTCGCCGGTCAGGCCGCGACCCTTGAGGTAGTCGATGGCGACCGGGCTGCGCTTGAGCTGCTCTTTGTAGTAACGGGCGGCCTGGGCCATGACTTCGGTCAGCGACTGTTCCTTCACCCGGTCGTGGCTGGGGGTGAAATCGTCCTGCGGGACTTCCATGCCGACTGTGCTGGCGAGTTCCTTCACGGCGTCGATGAAGCCGAGGCCGCTGTACTCCATCACGAAGCTGATCGCGCTGCCATGCACGCCACAGCCGAAGCAGTGATAGAACTGCTTGGTCGGGCTGACCGAGAACGACGCGGATTTCTCGCCGTGGAAAGGGCAGCAGGCGAAATAGTTCGCGCCGCCCTTTTTGAGCGGCAGATAGCGTTCGATCACCTCGACGATGTCGACGCGGGCGAGCAGATCCTGGATGAAGGATTGCGGAATCATGATGTCCGGTCGGCGCCCGGGCGTCGGCCCGTGGGCGCTGTCTTCATGAATCCTAGTTGGCGAGGCGGGATTTCACCAGTTTGGAAACTTCGGCCATGTCGGCCTTGCCGGCGAGCTTCGGTTTGAGGACCGCCATCAGCTTGCCCATGTCGGCGGCGCTGGCGGCGCCGGTGGTGGCGATCGCCGCATCGACCTCGGCGGCGATCTGGTCGGCGCTGAGGCCGGCCGGCTTGTAGGTGGTGAGGACGTCGATCTCGAAGCGCTCGGCGCTGGCCAGGTCGAAGCGCTGGGCGGCCTCGTATTGCGTGACGGAGTCGCGGCGCTGTTTGAGCATCTTGTCCACGACGGTGATCACCGCCGCGTCGTCGAGTTCGATGCGCTCGTCCACTTCCTTCTGCTTGATCGCCGCGAGGAGCAGGCGCAGGGCGGACAGGCGGGCGGTTTCCTTGGCGCGCATGGCGGCCTTCATGTCTTCGTTGATCTTTGCTTTGAGGGACACGAACGAGATTCCTGAAGGTGGAGTGGCGGGCGGCTCAGGCCCGACCGCGGGTTCGGGCCTCGCCGGGCCGGCAGGGTCTGACCGGCGGCGCGTGCCGAACGATACAAAACGCAAACGCCACGCGCCCGCGCAAAAGCGCGTATCGCGTGGCGAGCGGGAAGCGTGTACTCGGGGTGCGGCTTAGTACATCTTCGGCGGCAGGGTCTGGCTGCGCAGGCGCTTGTGATGGCGCTTGACGGCGGCGGCCAGCTTGCGCTTGCGTTCGGCGGTCGGCTTTTCGTAGAACTCGCGCGAGCGCAGTTCGGGCAGCAGGCCCACTTTTTCGATGGTGCGCTTGAAGCGGCGGATGGCAACTTCGAACGGCTCGTTTTCTTTGACGCGAATACCCGGCATTGCGTGCTTCCTCGAAAATTCTTTTGACGGAAAAACGAAGAGTATAACCAAGTCCCCGGTGACCACCAAGCTCAATTTTCGCTTTGTTGGCGGCGCGGAGGTAAAATCCCGTTTTTTCTTCGGGTGGGCCATGCGCGTTCTCGGTATCGAAACCTCCTGCGACGAAACCGGTGTGGCGATCTACGACACGACGCGGGG
>SSSX01000704.1 GCA_015657735.1 Zoogloeaceae bacterium | reverse complement strand
CGTGAATCCGGCAGCGCTCACCAGCGGATCGCCGTCGCCACCACCCGCCGCTTCGGGCGCCTGTACACCCTCGACGGCGACGGGATGGCTTCCGCCGCCGACGAATCGGCGATCCACGAAAGCCTCGCCCATCTCGCCGCGCTCGCCCACGCCGCACCGTCCAGCGCCCTGATCCTCGGCGGCGGCGACGGCGGCAGCGCGCGCGAACTGCTCAAGCATCCGTCCATCGCCGACATCACCATCGCCGAACTCGACCCGCTGGTCGTCGACCTGATCCGCGCCGAATGGCCCGACCTGCCCGCCGGCGCCTTCGACGACCCACGCGTGCGCCTGTCCTTCGGCGATGCCGCCGACACGCTGCGCACGCTCCATGATGCCGGTCGCCGCTTCGACCTGATCCTCTTCGACCTCACCGCCGCCGACGACCCGGCCTGCGCCCACCTGCACGGCGACGACTTTCTGCGCCTGTGCGCCGCCGCCCTCAACCCGGGCGGTTGCGTGCACATCCAGCTCGGCTCGCCGTTCTACCAGCCGGACAAGATCCACCGCCTCGCCCAGCGCCTGCGCCGCATCTTCCCGTTCATCACGCCAGCCCTGATCCACGTCCCGCTCTACGGCGGTCCGTGGCTGCTGGCCGTGGCCAGCCTCCACCCGCCGACCCCCACCGATGTGCGCCAGCTCACCGAACGCATGATCGAACGCCGCATCGCCGGTCTGCGCTACTACAATCCCGGCCTCCACCTCGCAGCCGCCAGCCTGCCCAACTACGTGAGCGACCTCCTCGCCTGACCATGCCCCCTCGACACCCCGCCAGCCACGCCCCCCAGCTGCCCGAAGACAGCCTCGCCCACGCCCTCGTCAGCGCCGCCGGCCTCATCGCCGACGTCATCGCCGGCACCACCCTCACCGACGCCCTCGCGCGCCTGTGGACCGCCCGTCCGGCCACCCCGCCGGCGGTCCGCGGTGCCATCCTCGACCTCGCCTACGGCACGCTGCGCGACTACGGCCGCCAGGATTTCATGCTCGGCAAACTGCTGCAGAAACCCCTGCCCGAACCCGTCCAATCGCTGCTGCGGGTCGCCCTGCTGCGCCTCGACAGCCGACCGGACAGCGCCCACACCACCGTCGACCAGGCCGTCAGCGCGGCGGCGACGCTGCTCGGCGGAAACTTCCGCGGCGTCGCCAACGGCGTCCTGCGCAATGCGCTGCGCCGCTCCGCCGAACTGCACGCCGCCGCCGACGCCGACATGGTCGCCGAGCACCGCCATCCGCCCTGGTGGATCCGCCGCCTGAAAAGCCAGTACCCCCAGGACTGGCGGGCCATCCTCGCCGCCGGCAACAGTCATCCGCCGATGGCGCTGCGGATCAACCCGCTGCGGGCGAGCTTCGCCGAAACCATGGCCAGCTTCGCCGACGCCGGCATCGCCGCGCGGGAACTCGACAACGGCGCCCTGCTCCTCGAACGCCCGCTGCCGGTCGCCCGCGTGCCGGGATTCGCCGAAGGCTGCGTCAGCGTGCAGGACGCCGGCGCCCAGTACGCCGCCCGGCACCT
>SSSX01000703.1 GCA_015657735.1 Zoogloeaceae bacterium | reverse complement strand
GGTCTGCGTTTCGCCATCCGCGAAGGCGGCCGCACCGTCGGCGCCGGCGTGGTTGCCAAGGTTATCGAGTAAGTCGATAGTCGTGCTCAGAACATCCCGCTCCCCGCGGGGTGTTCTGTAGTCTCTGCTGCAGGGGTATAGCTCAACTGGCAGAGCGTCGGTCTCCAAAACCGAAGGTTGGGGGTTCGATTCCCTCTGCCCCTGCCACGTTTCAATCGGATCAAGTTTCAATGGCCGACAAAATCAAGTTTGCGCTGGCACTGGTTCTACTGGTGGCCGGCGTTGTGGGCTTCTATCTGCTCTCCGAGCAGGCGATGGTCTTGCGTGTGCTGTCGGTGTTGGCCGGGCTTGCCCTGTGCGCTGCGGTGGCTTGGAAAACCGAGTCCGGGCAGCGTTTTGCCGTTTTTGCCAACGAGACCGTTGCCGAGACCAAGAAGGTTGCCTGGCCCTCCCGCAAGGAAACGTTCCAGACCACCGGCATCGTTTTCGCCTTTGTCGTGATCATGGCCGTCTTCCTGTGGGTGACCGACAAGACCCTCGAATGGGCTCTCTACGATCTGATTCTGGGTTGGAAGAAATCATGAGCAAGCGTTGGTACGTGGTACACGCCTATTCCGGCTTCGAAAAGTCGGTCCAGCGCGCGCTCGTCGAGCGTATTGCGCGTAACGGCATGCAGGATATGTTTGGTCAGATCCTGGTTCCCGTCGAAGAGGTCGTTGAAATGAAGAACGGCCAGAAGAGCATCACCGAACGCAAGTTCTTCCCCGGCTACGTGCTGGTGGAAATGGAGATGAACGACGATAGCTGGCACCTCATCAAGTCCACGCCGAAAGTCACCGGTTTCGTCGGCGGAACCGCCAACAAGCCCACGCCGATCTCCGAGAAGGAAGTCGACAAGATCATGCAGCAGATGAAGGAAGGCGTCGATAAGCCGCGTCCCAAGGTGCTGTTCGAGGTGGGCGAGATGGTGCGGGTCAAGGAAGGTCCGTTTACCGATTTCAATGGTTCCGTCGAAGACGTGAACTACGAGAAGAGCAAGATCCGCGTGTCGGTGACCATCTTCGGTCGCGCGACGCCGGTCGAGCTGGATTTCGGTCAGGTCGAGAAGACCTGATCATTGGGGGGTGCGTCGCCGCACCCCGTTTTTCGCCCGCGAGGGCACGAGGAGCGCGGCGTCGCCGCCGTGCGCTAGAACTCAAAAAGGAGTTGCCTGATGGCAAAGAAGATCATTGGCTACATCAAGCTGCAGGTTCCTGCAGGCAAAGCCAACCCCAGCCCCCCGATCGGCCCGGCCCTTGGTCAGCGCGGCCTGAACATCATGCAGTTCTGCAAGGAGTTCAATGCCCAGACTCAGGGTCTTGAGCCCGGCCTGCCGATTCCGGTGGTGATCACCGCCTTCGCGGACAAGAGCTTCACGTTCATCATGAAGACTCCGCCGGCGACGATCCTGATCAAGAAGGCTGCCGGCATCCAGAAGGGTTCGCCGAAGCCCCACACCGACAAGGTCGGCAAGATCACCAAGGCCCAGTGCGAGGAAATCGCCAAGGCCAAGATGAAGGATCTCACCGCTGCGGATCTCGACGCCGCCGCTCGCACCATCGCTGGCTCCGCGCGCAGCATGGGCATCACCGTGGAGGGCATGTAATCATGGCGAAGCTGTCCAAGCGCGTTCAGGCCCTGCGTGCCAAGGTTGACCGCAACAAGAACTACCCGCTGACCGAAGCGCTGTCGCTGGTCAAGGAACTGGCCACCGCCAAGTTCGACGAGTCCGTCGATATCGCCGTGAACCTCGGCGTCGACGCCAAGAAGTCGGATCAGCTCGTGCGCGGCTCCGTCGTGCTGCCTGCCGGTACCGGCAAGAGCGTCCGCGTTGCAGTGTTCGCCCAGGGCGACAAGGCCGAGGCGGCCCGTGCTGCCGGCGCCGATGTGGTCGGTTTCGACGATCTGGCCGAGCAGGTCAAGGCCGGCAACATCGATTTCGATCTGTGTATCGCCACCCCGGACGCCATGCGTGTCGTCGGTGCCCTCGGCCAGATTCTCGGCCCCCGCGGCCTGATGCCGAACCCGAAGGTCGGCACCGTGACGATGGATGTCACCACCGCGGTCAAGAACGCCAAGGCCGGTCAGGTCCAGTACCGTACCGACAAGGGCGGTCTGATCCACGCCACCGTCGGTCGCGCCTCGTTCTCCGTCGAAGCGCTGCAGCAGAACGTCGCTGCGCTGATCGACGCGCTGGTCAAGGCCAAGCCGGCTGCTTCCAAGGGCGTGTATCTGCGCAAGGTTGCCGTGTCGTCCACGATGGGCGCCGGTGTCCGCGTCGAACCGGCCACCGTGAGCGGCCAGCAGTAAGAACTTTGGGCCGGCGGGTCCGCGCAGGCGGGCCGGCCGGATCGTCAAAGACCGCAGGCGCGGCGACGCTTTCACGGTCGCCGCTTAATCACCGACAGCCTGCGTAGACGGTGTCCCAGAACAGGATTTCCGCATTTCGTCCGCGACGGATGCACATCTCCTGATCCAGGTCGCCGTAGGTGCGATGGACTTTTCATCGCGTGTTGACTTGATAGGAGGAAAGACTTTGAGTCTGAATCTCGACGACAAAAAAGCCGTAGTGGCTGAGGTGTCGGCGCAAGTGGCAAGCGCCCAGACGATCGTCGTGGCCGAGTACGCAGGGATCGAGGTGGGCAACCTCACCGTGCTGCGTGCGAAAGCCCGCGAGTCTGGCGTCTACCTGCGTGTGCTGAAGAACACCCTGGCGCGCCGTGCGGTGGCGGATACGCCCTTTGCCGGCCTGGCGGATCAAATGACCGGCCCGCTGATTTACAGCATCTCGGCCGATCCCGTGGCCGCTGCCAAGGTTCTGGCCGACTTCGCCAAGACCAACGACAAGCTGGTGCTGAAGGCGGGTTCCTACGCCGGCAAGGTGCTCGACAAGGCCGGCGTGCAAGCCCTGGCCTCGATCCCGAGCCGCGAAGAACTGCTCGCCAAGCTGCTGGGCGTCATGCAGGCCCCGGTGTCCGGCTTTGCCGGTCTGCTGGCTGCGCTCGCCAAGAAACGTGAAGAAGAAGCCGCGGCCTGAACGGTCGGTTCCCGGCAACTCGTACGAAATTAGATCTGGAGTATTTTGAGATGGCAATTACCAAAGAAGACATCCTCGAAGCCGTTGGCGCGATGACTGTTATGGACCTGAACGACCTGGTCAAGGCGTTCGAAGAGAAGTTCGGTGTTTCCGCTGCCTCGATGGCCGTGGCTGCGCCTGGCGCCGGCGCTGCTGCCGCTGCCGTGGAAGAGCAGACCGAATTCTCCGTCGTGCTGCTGGCCGCCGGCGACAAGAAGGTTGAAGTGATTAAGGTTGTCCGCGCCGTGACCGGCCTGGGCCTGAAGGAAGCCAAGGACCTCGTCGATGGCGCTCCGAAGCCCGTCAAGGAAGCCATTCCGAAGGCTGACGCCGACGCGCTCAAGAAGCAACTTGAAGACGCTGGCGCCAAGGTCGAAATCAAGTAATTTCGGCTTCGTACAAGGGGCTGATGCCATCATGGCATCGGCCCTTTTGTGCTTTTCTGTTTCTGCTGTAACGGCCCTCAAGGCCCAGACGACAAAAAAGAGCGTTCGACGCAGGTTAAGGCGTGAATCGCCGTGAATCAAGTGTCTGAAATGCTGTCTTTTGTCTTCTGACGTCCGACTTCTCTGACCCGGAGCATCTATGGCGTACTCCTACACCGAGAAAAAGCGCATCCGTAAAAGCTTCGCCAAGCGCGCAGCCGCTAAGAATGTGCCTTATCTGCTGGCCACTCAGCTTGAATCCTACGCGTCCTTCCTGCAAGCCGAAACCTTGCCGGCGACGCGTGCCAACCAGGGACTCCAGGCTGCCTTCAATTCCATTTTCCCGATTACCAGCCACAGCGGCAACGCGCGGCTGGAATTCGTGCAGTTCAACCTCGGTGAGCCGGCCTTCGACGTGAAGGAATGTCAGCAGCGTGGCCTGACCTTCGCGTCGCCGCTGCGCGCCCGCGTGCGTCTGGTCATCCTCGACAAGGAAGCCGCCAAGGAAACCATCAAGGAGGTCAAGGAGCAGGAAGTGTACATGGGCGAGATTCCGCTCATGACCAACAACGGCTCCTTCGTCGTGAACGGTACCGAGCGGGTCATCGTGTCCCAGCTGCACCGTTCGCCCGGCGTGTTCTTCGAGCACGACCGCGGCAAGACCCATTCCTCCGGCAAGCTGCTGTTCTCGGCGCGCATCATTCCCTACCGCGGTTCGTGGCTCGACTTCGAGTTCGATCCGAAGGATTACCTGTACTTCCGCGTGGACCGTCGCCGCAAGATGCCGGTGACCATCCTGCTGAAGGCGATCGGCATGAGCCCGGAAGAAATCCTGGCGACCTTCCACGACTTCGAGCACTTCACGCTGCAATCCGAAGGCGCCAGCTTCGCGCTGGTGCCGGATCGTCTGCGCGGCGACGTGGCCAAGTTCGACGTGGTCGATGCCTCCGGCAAGGTCATCGTGACCAAGGACAAGCGGATCACCGCCAAGCACATCCGCGAGCTGGCCAGCGCCGGCATCGACAATGTGAGCGTCGGCGACGACTTCCTGCTCGGCCGCGTCCTCGCCACCAACGTGGTGAGCCCGGACGGCGAGCTGGTTGCCCGCGCCAACGACGAGATCACCGAAGACGTGCTCGACAAGCTGCGCGATGCCGGCGTCACCGGCGTGGCCACGCTGTACCTCAATGACCTCGATCGCGGTCAGCACATCTCGCAGACCCTGCGCATCGACGAAACCGCCGACCAGTGGGCCGCCCGCGTGGCGATCTACCGCATGATGCGGCCGGGCGAGCCGCCCACCGAAGACGCCGTCGAGGCGCTGTTCCAGGGCCTGTTCTACCTGCCCGAGCGCTACGATCTGTCGGTCGTCGGGCGCATGAAGTTCAACCGCCGCGCCTATCCCGAGAAGCTCGACGACAAGGCGCCGGAGTGGCAGAAGCGGCTCTACGCGACCGTCGGCCCGAAGGGTGGCGAAGGCCCGGGCACGCTGTCCAACGAGGACATCCTGGCCGTCGTCGGCGTGCTGGTCGAGCTGCGCAACGGGCGTGGCGAGATCGATGACATCGACCACCTCGGCAACCGTCGCGTGCGTTCGGTCGGCGAGCTGGCCGAGAACCAGTTCCGCGCCGGCCTGGTCCGCGTCGAGCGGGCGGTGAAGGAGCGCCTCGGCCAGGCCGAGAGCGACAACCTGATGCCGCACGACCTGATCAACGCTAAGCCGATCAGCGCGGCGATCAAGGAATTCTTCGGCTCCAGCCAGCTGTCGCAGTTCATGGACCAGACCAACCCGCTGGCCGAGATCACCCACAAGCGCCGCGTGTCGGCCCTTGGCCCGGGCGGTCTGACCCGCGAGCGTGCCGGCTTCGAAGTCCGCGACGTGCATCCGACCCACTACGGCCGGGTGTGCCCGATCGAGACGCCGGAAGGTCCGAACATCGGCCTGATCAACTCGCTGGCGCTGTTCGCCCGCACCAACCAGTACGGCTTCCTCGAAACCCCGTACCGCAAGGTCACCGACGGCTGCGTCACCGAGCAGATCGACTTCCTGTCGGCGATCGAGGAAGGTCAGTACGTCATCGCCCAGGCCAACGCCGAAGTGGACGAGGCCGGCCGGCTGACCGGCGATCTGGTGTCGTGCCGCAACAAGGGCGAATTCACGCTGGCGACGGCGGATACCGTGCAGTACATGGACATCGCGCCGGGCCAGATCGTGTCGGTGGCGGCGTCGCTGATTCCGTTCCGTGAGCACGACGATGCGAACCGCGCGCTGATGGGCGCCAACATGCAGCGTCAGGCCGTTCCGTGCCTGCGTCCCGAGAAGCCCTTCGTCGGCACCGGCATCGAGCGCACCGTGGCGGTCGACTCCGGCACCGCCGAGCAGGCGCTGCGCGGCGGGGTGGTCGATTACGTGGATGCCAACCGGATCGTGATCCGCGTGCACGATGCGGAAACGGTCGCCGGTGAAGTCGGCGTCGACATCTACAACCTCATCAAGTACACCCGTTCCAACCAGAACACCAACATCAACCAGCGTCCGGTCGTCAAGGTCGGTGACGTGGTGGCCCGCGGTGACGTGATTGCCGACGGCGCTTCGACCGACATGGGCGAGCTGGCCCTCGGCCAGAACATGCTGGTCGCCTACATGACGTGGAACGGCTACAACTTCGAAGACTCGATCCTGATCTCTGAACGTGTGGTGGCCGACGACCGTTTCACCTCGATTCACATCGAGGAGCTGACCGTCGTCGCCCGTGACACCAAGCTCGGCCCCGAGGAAATCACCCGCGACATCGCCTCGCTCGGCGAGGCCCAGCTGTCCCGCCTCGACGAATCCGGCATCGTCTATATCGGCGCCGAAGTCGAAGCCGGCGACGTGCTGGTCGGCAAGGTCACGCCGAAGGGCGAGACCCAGCTGACGCCGGAAGAAAAGCTGCTGCGCGCAATCTTCGGCGAGAAGGCCTCCGACGTGAAGGACACCTCGCTGCGCGTGCCGTCCGGCATGAACGGCATCGTCATCGACGTGCAGGTGTTCACCCGTGAAGGCATCGAGCGCGACAAGCGTGCCCAGTCGATCATCGACGACATGCTGCGTGGCTTCAAGACCGATCTGGCCGACCAGATGCGCATCGTCGAACGCGATGCCTTCGAGCGTATCGAGCGGATGATCAACGGTCAGCCGGCCAACGGCGGTCCGAAGCGGCTGGCCAAGGGCACGGCGATCACCAAGGAATACCTGGAAGGCCTCGAGCACTACACCTGGTTCGACATCCGCATGGCCGACGAAGGGCTCGCCGCCCAGATGGAAGCCGTCCGCGAGTCGCTCGAGAAGACCCGCAAGGATTTCGACCTGGCCTTCGAAGCCAAGAAGAAGAAGCTCACCCAGGGCGACGAGCTGCCGCCGGGCGTGCAGAAGATGGTCAAGGTCTACCTGGCCGTCAAGCGTCGCCTGCAGCCCGGCGACAAGATGGCCGGCCGTCACGGCAACAAGGGTGTGGTGTCGAAGATCGTCCCGGTCGAAGACATGCCCTACATGGAAGACGGCACGCCGATGGACATCGTGCTGAACCCGCTGGGCGTTCCGTCGCGGATGAACATCGGTCAGGTGCTCGAAACGCACCTCGGCTGGGCCGCCAAGGGGCTGGGCAACAAGATCGACAAGATGATCCGCGCCAAGGCGACCGCCGACGAAGTCCGTGGCCTGCTCGAGGAAATCTACAACGGCAGCGGCAAGCCGGAAGAGCTCGGCGACTTCACCGATGGCGAAGTGTTCGAACTGGCGCAGAACCTGCGCAAGGGCGTGCCTTTCGCGACGCCGGTGTTCGACGGCGCGAAGGAGTCCGAGATCCAGGGCATGCTCGAACTGGCCGGCCTGCCGTCCGGTGGTCAGGTCACGCTGTTCGACGGCCGCACCGGCGAGCCCTTCGAGCGTCAGGTCACCGTCGGCTACAAGCACGTGCTGAAGCTGCATCACCTGGTCGATGACAAGATGCATGCCCGTTCGACCGGCCCCTACTCGCTCGTCACCCAGCAGCCGCTGGGCGGCAAGGCGCAGTTCGGCGGCCAGCGTTTCGGGGAAATGGAAGTGTGGGCGCTGGAAGCCTACGGTGCCGCGTACACGCTGCAGGAAATGCTGACGGTCAAGTCGGACGACGTTACCGGCCGGACCAAGGTGTACGAAAACATCGTCAAGGGCGAGCACAAGATCGATGCCGGCATGCCGGAATCGTTCAACGTGCTGGTCAAGGAAATTCGCTCTCTGGCCATCGACATCGACCTGGACCGCTACTGAGCGGCCCGTTCGAACGATGCGTGCCCACCCTGGATGGAGTGATTGATGAAAAGTTTGCTCGCTGATCTGTTCAAGCAAAGCCTGCCGAACGAGGAAGAGTTCGACGCCATCACCATCAGCCTGGCCAGCCCGGAAACCATCCGGTCGTGGTCCTACGGCGAGGTGAAGAAACCCGAAACCATCAACTACCGGACTTTCAAGCCGGAACGCGATGGCCTTTTCTGCGCCAAGATTTTCGGGCCGGTGAAGGACTACGAGTGCCTGTGCGGCAAGTACAAGCGCCTCAAGCATCGTGGCGTGATCTGCGAAAAGTGCGGCGTCGAAGTGACGCTGTCGAAGGTTCGCCGCGAGCGCATGGCGCACATTGAGCTCGCCTCGGTGGTGGCCCACATCTGGTTCCTGAAGAGCCTGCCGAGCCGTCTCGGCATGGTGCTCGACATGACCCTGCGCGATATCGAACGCGTGCTGTACTTCGAAGCCTACGTCGTGACCGACCCCGGCATGACCCCGCTCAACCGCGCCCAGATCCTGTCCGAAGACGACTATCTGGCCAAGGTCGAGGAATACGGCGACGACTTCATCGCGCTGATGGGCGCCGAAGGCATCCGCGAGATGCTGCGCTCGCTCGACCTCCCGCACGAAGTCGAAAAGCTGCGTTCGGAACTCGAGACCACCGGTTCCGAAGCCAAGATCAAGAAGATCTCCAAGCGCCTCAAGGTGCTGGAGGCCTTCCAGTCCTCCGGCATCAAGCCGGACTGGATGATCCTCGAAGTGCTGCCGGTGCTGCCGCCGGACCTGCGTCCGCTGGTGCCGCTGGACGGTGGCCGTTTCGCCACCTCCGACCTCAACGACCTCTACCGTCGGGTGATCAACCGGAACAACCGTCTGAAGCGTCTGCTCGAGCTGAAGGCGCCGGAGATCATCGTCCGCAACGAGAAGCGGATGCTGCAGGAGTCGGTGGATTCGCTGCTCGACAACGGTCGTCGCGGCAAGGCCATGACCGGCGCCAACAAGCGTCCGCTCAAGTCGCTGGCCGACATGATCAAGGGCAAGGGCGGCCGCTTCCGTCAGAACCTGCTCGGCAAGCGGGTCGACTACTCCGGCCGTTCGGTGATTACCGTGGGCCCGCAGCTCAAGCTGCACCAGTGCGGTCTGCCCAAGCTGATGGCGCTCGAGCTGTTCAAGCCGTTCATCTTCAACAAGCTCGAACTGATGGGTTTGGCGACCACCATCAAGCAGGCCAAGAAGATGGTCGAAGGCCAGGAGCCGGTGGTGTGGGACATCCTCGAAGAGGTGATCCGCGAGCATCCGGTGATGCTGAACCGTGCCCCGACCCTGCACCGCCTCGGCATCCAGGCTTTCGAGCCGGTGCTGATCGAAGGCAAGGCGATCCAGCTGCACCCGCTGGTCTGCGTGGCCTTCAACGCCGACTTCGACGGTGACCAGATGGCCGTCCACGTTCCGCTGTCGCTCGAAGCGCAGATGGAAGCGCGCACGCTGATGCTGGCCTCCAACAACGTGCTGTCGCCCGCCAACGGCGAGCCGATCATCGTGCCGTCGCAGGATATCGTGCTGGGCCTCTACTACGCGACCCGCGAAGGCGTGAACGCCAAGGGCGAAGGCATGGCCTTCGCCGATGTCAGCGAGGTAAAGCGCGCCTACGAATCCGGCCAGGTGGCCTTGCACGCCAAGGTGACGGTGCGCCTGAAGGAGTTCGACCTCGGCCCCGAAGGCGAGACCATCGAGCGGATCGCCCGCCACGAAACCACCGTCGGCCGCGCGATCCTGTCCGAGATTCTGCCTGCCGGCCTGCCCTTCAGCGTGCTGCAGAAGCCGATGAAGAAGAAGGAAATCTCCAAGCTGATCAACGCCTCCTTCCGCCGCTGCGGCCTGAAGGCGACGGTCGTCTTCGCCGACAAGCTGATGCAGGCCGGTTTCGGCCTGGCGACCCGCGCCGGCATCTCGATCGCCGTGAAGGACATGCTGGTGCCGGAAGCCAAGCACCCGCTGATTCACGCCGCCGAGCAGGAAGTCAAGGAGATCGCCCAGCAATACACCTCCGGTCTGGTGACCGACGGCGAGCGCTACAACAAGGTCGTCGATATCTGGGGCCGTGCCGGCGATCAGGTCGCCAAGGCGATGATGGACCAGCTCGGCCAGGAAGACGTGGTCAACCGCCACGGCGACAGCGTCAAGCAGGAGTCCTTCAACTCCATCTACATGATGGCCGACTCCGGGGCGCGCGGCTCCGCCGCCCAGATCCGTCAGCTGGCCGGCATGCGCGGCCTGATGGCCAAGCCGGACGGCTCGATCATCGAAACGCCGATCACGACCAACTTCCGCGAAGGTCTGAACGTTCTGCAGTACTTCATCTCGACCCACGGCGCCCGGAAGGGCCTGGCGGATACGGCGCTGAAGACCGCGAACTCCGGCTACCTGACCCGTCGTCTGGTGGACGTGACCCAGGATCTGGTCGTCATCGAGGACGATTGCGGCACCAAGAACGGCTTCCTGATGAAGGCGCTGATCGAAGGCGGTGAAGTCGTCGAGCCGCTGCGCGACCGCATCCTCGGCCGTGTGACGACCGACGATCTGGTCCATCCCGACACCCAGGAAACGGTGATCGAGGCGGGCGTGATGCTCGACGAAGATCTGGTCGATCTGATCGAAGGCGTCGGCCTCGACGAAGTCCGCGTGCGCACCCCGCTGTCGTGCGAGACGCGCTACGGCCTGTGCGCCAAGTGCTACGGTCGCGACCTCGGTCGTGGCTCGCTGGTCAATGCCGGCGAGGCGGTCGGCGTCATCGCCGCCCAGTCGATCGGCGAACCGGGCACCCAGTTGACGATGCGGACCTTCCACGTCGGCGGTGCGGCATCGCGGGCGGCGGCGGCGAATTCCGTCGAGGCGAAGTCGGCCGGTGTCATCCGCTTCACGCAGAACATGCGCTACGTGGCCAACGCCAAGGGCGAGAAGATCGTGATCTCCCGCTCGGCCGAAGTCGTCGTCGCCGACGAAATGGGCCGCGAGCGCGAGCGTCACAAGATTCCGTACGGCGCCACGCTGGCGGTGGACGAGGGCCTCGCCATCAAGGCCGGCACGCAACTCGCCACCTGGGATCCGCACACCCGTCCGATCATCACCGAGTACGCCGGTTTCGTGAAGTTCGAGAACGTCGAGGAAGGCGTCACCGTCGCCAAGCAGATCGACGAAGTGACCGGTCTGTCGACCCTCGTCGTCATCGACGCCAAGCGCCGCGGCGCCAGCACCTCGAAGGGCGTGCGTCCGCAGGTCAAGCTGCTCACCGAGACCGGTGACGAGGTGCGCATCGCCGGCACCGAGCACGCCGTGTCCATCACCTTCCAGGTCGGCTCGCTGATCACCGTGAAGGACGGGCAGCAGGTGTCGGTCGGCGACGTGCTGGCCCGCATCCCGCAGGAATCCGCCAAGACGCGCGACATCACCGGCGGTCTGCCGCGGGTTGCCGAGCTGTTCGAAGCGCGGGCCCCGAAGGATGCCGGCGTGCTGGCCGAAGTCACGGGTACCGTGTCGTTCGGCA
The DNA here is from genome assembly GCA_015657735.1 of Zoogloeaceae bacterium. Classification (GTDB taxonomy): domain Bacteria; phylum Pseudomonadota; class Gammaproteobacteria; order Burkholderiales; family Rhodocyclaceae; genus Zoogloea. The sequence continues at coordinate 2,546 of SSSX01000703.1, read as the reverse complement.
AGGACACCAAGGGCAAGCAGCGTCTCGTGATCACCGAGCCGGACGGCACGGTGCACGAGTTCCTGATCCCGAAGGATAAGCACGTCATGGTCCACGACGGTCAGGTGGTGAACAAGGGCGAGCTGATCGTCGACGGTCCGGCCGATCCGCATGACATCCTGCGTCTGCAGGGCGTCGAGGCGCTGGCCCGCTACATCATCGACGAAGTGCAGGACGTCTATCGTCTGCAGGGCGTGAAGATCAACGACAAGCACATCGAGGTGATCGTCCGCCAGATGCTGCGGCGCGTGGTCATCACCGATCCGGGCGATACCGGCTTCATCCGCGAGGAGCAGGTCGAGCGCGCGGAGGTGCTGGACGAGAACGACAAGGTCGTCGCCGAGGGCAAGCTGCCCGCCAACTACAGTTTCCTGTTGCTGGGTATCACCAAGGCCTCGCTGTCCACCGATTCCTTCATCTCGGCGGCATCCTTCCAGGAAACGACCCGCGTGCTCACCGAGGCGGCAATCCTCGGCAAGCGCGACGAGCTCCGCGGCCTGAAGGAAAACGTCATCGTCGGTCGTCTGATCCCTGCCGGCACCGGTCTGGCCTATCACCGTAACCGCAAGTCCCAGTCGCTGGGCGAGGATCTCGGTGAGGGTCATGCCTGGGCTCCGCAGGCTGAAGTTTCCGAAACCGAAAACGCGCAGCAAGCCGGTTGACGAAAACTTGACGAGGAAGATATACTCCGGCCTCTTTTTGCGGACTGGCCAATCGTAGTCAGTCGCAGCCGGAATAACCATCCGAGGCGGTCCTGTCGGGCTGCCTCGGTGTTTTGGGAAATTCTTAGCTATGCCAACAATTAATCAACTCGTTCGTAAGGGCCGGCAGGCGCCCGTTTCCAAGAGCAAGGTTCCCGCGCTCGAGGCTTGCCCGCAAAAGCGGGGCGTGTGCACCCGCGTTTACACCACGACTCCGAAGAAGCCGAACTCCGCGCTGCGTAAGGTGGCCAAGGTTCGTCTGACCAACGGTTTCGAGGTGATCTCGTACATCGGCGGTGAGGGTCACAACCTCCAGGAACACTCTGTCGTGCTGATCCGCGGCGGCCGGGTCAAGGACTTGCCGGGTGTGCGCTACCACATCGTGCGCGGCAGCCTCGATCTGCAGGGCGTCAAGGATCGGAAGCAGTCCCGCTCGAAGTACGGTGCCAAGCGCCCGAAGAAGTCTTAATTGTCGGCATTCAGAGAATAGCGAGAGTCAATCATGCCCCGTCGTCGTGACGTACCCAAGCGCGAAGTCCTGCCGGATCCGAAGTTCGGTAGCCAGGACGTATCCAAATTCATCAACGCCATCATGCAGAGCGGCAAGAAGTCCGTCGCCGAGCGCATCGTCTATGGCGCCTTCGAAACCATCGTCGCCAAGGGCGGCGGCAAGGATCCGCTGGAGGTCTTTTCCGCAGCGCTCTCCAATGTGCGTCCGGTGGTCGAAGTGAAGAGCCGCCGCGTTGGCGGTGCCAACTATCAGGTTCCGGTGGAAGTCCGTCCGGCCCGTCGCATGGCGCTGTCCATGCGCTGGCTGCGCGAAGCCGCCCGCAAGCGTTCCGAGAAGTCGATGGCCCAGCGTCTGGCCGGCGAGCTGCTCGAGGCGGCCGAAGGTCGCGGCGCTGCGATGAAGAAGCGCGAAGAAGTGCACCGCATGGCGGAAGCCAACAAGGCGTTCTCGCACTATCGCTTCTGATTTTCCAGGCGAAATCGAAGTCGGGCCCTGAAAGGGGCTCGATTTATTTGTAATGCATCAACACGAAGCCCGGCAACGTGAAGGCTTCGCAAATTCAGGAAGGCAAGGTTAGGGCTGTGGCACGCAAGACTCCTATCGAGCGCTATCGCAATATCGGTATCTCCGCGCACATCGACGCCGGCAAGACGACGACGACTGAGCGCATTCTTTATTACACCGGCGTGAGTCACAAGCTGGGCGAAGTGCACGACGGCGCTGCCACGACCGACTGGATGGTGCAGGAGCAGGAGCGCGGTATTACCATCACCTCCGCGGCCGTCACCTGCTTCTGGAAGGGCATGGATCAGTCCTTCCCCGAGCACCGCTTCAACATCATCGATACGCCGGGACACGTTGACTTCACGATCGAAGTCGAGCGTTCGATGCGCGTTCTTGATGGTGCCTGCATGGTGTACTGCGCGGTCGGTGGCGTTCAGCCGCAGTCCGAAACCGTGTGGCGTCAGGCGACCAAGTACAAGGTGCCCCGTCTGGCCTTCGTGAACAAGATGGACCGTTCCGGCGCCAACTTCTTCAAGGTCGTCGAGCAGATGAAGACCCGCCTGAGCGCCAATCCGGTGCCGGTCGTGGTGCCCATCGGTGCCGAAGACACCTTCGTCGGTGTGGTCGACCTGCTCAAGATGAAGGCGATTTACTGGGATGAGGCGTCCCAGGGCATGAAGTTCGACTACCGTGACATTCCGGCGGAAGTGCAGGACATCGCCGACGAATGGCGCGAGAAGATGGTCGAAGCGGCTGCCGAGTCGTCCGAAGAGCTGATGGAGAAGTACCTC
>SSSX01000099.1 GCA_015657735.1 Zoogloeaceae bacterium | reverse complement strand
GGCGTCACGCCCGGCCCCGTCCGCCGCGTCGCGCAATTACGCGTCGGCCAGCCAGCGCTCGACCAGCCGCACCCAGTAGGCGACGCCGAAGGGGATCGCTTCGTCGTTGAAATCGTAGTGCGGATTGTGCAGCGTGCAGCCGCCTTCGCCGGGGCCGTTGCCGAGCCAGATGTAGCAGCCCGGCTTTTCCTGCAGGAAGTAAGAGAAATCCTCCGCGCCCATGCTGGGCCGGGCGTCGGTGGCCACGGCCGTCTCGCCGCACACCTCGGCCGCCACGCGGGCGCAGAATTCCGCCTCGGCCACGCTGTTGATGGTTGGCGGATAGCCGCGCTGATAGCTGAAGCGCACGTTGGCGCCGAAGGCCGCGCCGACGCCGGCGCACACCCGCTGCATGGCGTCCTCGACCTGGGCCCGGATTTCCTGGCGGAAAGCGCGGACCGTACCGCCGATGCGCGCCACCTCCGGAATCACGTTGTAGGCATCGCCGGCGTGGAACTGGGTCACCGACAACACCACCGCATCCAGCGGATCGACATTGCGGCTCACCACCGCCTGCAGCGCCTGCACCAGCGCCGCGCCGGCCAGCACCGGGTCGACCCCCTGGTGCGGCATCGCCGCGTGGGCGCCATGGCCGCGGATCTCGATGTCGAAGCGGTCGGCGCAGGCCATCACCGGACCGCGATGCACGGCCACCTGCCCCAGCGGCAGGCCCGGCCAGTTGTGCAGGCCGAACACCGCCTCCATCGGAAAGCGCTCGAAAAGACCGTCGGCGATCATCTCCGGCGCTCCGCCTTCGCCCTCCTCGGCCGGCTGGAACAGGAAGTAAACGGTGCCGTCGAAATCCGGATGGCGGCTCAGATGCGCGGCGGCGCCGAGCAGCATCGCCGTGTGGCCGTCGTGACCGCAGGCATGCATGCGGCCCGGGTGGCGCGAGTGGTGGGTGAAGTCGTTCTTCTCGTGGATCGGCAGCGCGTCCATGTCGGCGCGCAGGCCGATGGCGCGGGCGCCGCTGCCGGCGCGCAGCACGCCGACCACGCCGGTGCGGCCGATGCCGCGGTGGGTTTCGATGCCCAGCGCTTCGAGACGCTCGGCGACGAGGGCCGCGGTGCGATGCTCCTCGAAGGCGAGTTCCGGGTGGGCATGGATGTCGCGGCGGATCGCGGTGATTTCCGCGTGGTCGGCGCGCAGTTTGTCTAGTAGGTGCATGATGCGTCCCTGATGCTGTCCCGACAGGCGGCCCGACGGCCGCAAGCCGGAAATGATAGCAGCGGCGGATCGCGGCGCGCGCGTTCTCCCCACTGCCGGCCCGACTCCCGAATCCGCTCCGACCGATGAAACTCTTCTACGCCGACCATTTCGTTCTGCCCCTGCCCGCCGGGCACCGCTTTCCGATGGAAAAATACGCCCGCCTGCGTGCGCGCCTGGCCGACTCCGGGCACTTCGCCGCCGACGATTTCCGGGTCCCCGAGCCGGCCAGCGACACCGAGATCCTGCGCGCCCACGATCCGGCCTACCTGCAGCGCGTGGTGCGCGGCACACTGTCGCAGGACGAACTGCGGCGAATCGGCTTTCCGTGGTCCGAGGCGATGGTCGAACGCTCGCGGCGCTCGGCCGGCGCCACGCTGGCGGCCTGCCGCGCAGCTCTCGCCGACGGCTGCGCCGCCAACCTTGCCGGCGGCACCCACCACGCCTTCCGCGACCGCGGCGAAGGCTTCTGCGTCTTCAACGACGCCGCCATCGCCGCGCTGGCGATGGTTGCCGAAGGCCGCAGCGGGCGTGTCGCGATCATCGACTGCGACGTGCACCAGGGCAACGGCACCGCCGCGATCCTCGCCCGACGGCCCGACTGCTTCACCTTCAGCATCCACGGCGCCCGCAACTTTCCGTTCGACAAGGAACGCAGCGATCTGGACGTCGAGCTCCCCGACGACACCGGCGACGCCGCCTACCTCGCCGCCCTCGCCGACGCCCTCGCCATCGTCTTCGGCCACGCGCCCGGACTCGTCATCTACCTCGCCGGCGCCGACCCTTTCGCCGACGACCGCCTTGGCCGCCTCAAACTGAGCAAGGCCGGCCTCGCCGCGCGCGACGAACTGGTGCTCGGCGAATGCCGCCGCCGCGGCCTGCCGGTCGCCATCGCAATGGCCGGCGGCTACGCCCGGCAGATCGACGACACGGTCAGCATTCATGCCGCTACCATAGAAGCCGCCCGCCGGCTCTGCGTGCCGGCCTGATCGGAGTGCCCATGACCACCGAAGCCCGCATCGCCTTGCTGATCGACGCCGACAACAGCCCGGCCGACAAGATCGACGAAATTCTTGACGAACTGGCCAAGCACGGCGTGATCAACATCCGCCGTGCCTATGGCAACTGGAAAAATCCGGGCCTGCACAGTTGGGAAGCTGTGCTCCACCAGTATGCGATCCAGCCAGTCCAGCAGTTTGCCTACACCAAAGGCAAGAACGCCACCGACATGGCGATGACGATCGATGCGATGGACCTGCTCTATTCGCAGAACCTCAACGGTTTCTGCCTCGCCTCCAGCGATTCGGACTTCACGCCGCTGGTAATGCGCATCCGGGCCAACGGACTGAAGGTATTCGGCTTTGGCGAACGAAAAACACCGCTACCCTTCGTCAACGCGTGCTCGAACTTCCTCTACCTGGAAAACCTCGGCGCACCAGCGCCCCGGCCGGCGGCCTCGGTCGACGCATCTCCACCCACGGAAACGCCGTCCCCGCCACGAACCGAGACGTGCACCGTCCCCCTTCCCCAACCCAGGCCCACAACACCGGCCCCAAGCCGCAAGACCGCGAAAGAACTCAAAGGCGACACCCGCCTCGTCAACCTGCTGCGCAAGGCCGTCGAAGCCGCCGCCGAAGAAGACGGCTGGGCACTCCTCGGCGCCGTCGGCAACCACATCGCCAAGCAGGCTTCCTTTGATTCACGCAACTACGGCTACGCCAAGCTCAGCGACCTGCTCGAAGCCATAGATCTGTTCGAGATCGAACGCCGCGGCAAGGCGCTCCATCACCACGTCCGAGACCGCCGCGCCACCGGCCGCAAGCCCGGTCAGTGACACGGCGGCTATAATTCGCCCTTCCGCCCCCATCCAGCGATAGGATTTCCCCATGCGTTTCGAAGGTTCCGACAACTACGTCGCCACACCCGACCTGATGCTGGCGGTGAACGCCGCCATCCGCCTGCAGCGGCCGCTGCTGATCAAGGGCGAGCCGGGCACCGGCAAGACGATGCTCGCCGAGGAGGTCGCCGCCGCGCTCGGCATGCCGCTGCTGCAGTGGCACATCAAATCCACCACCAAGGCCCAGCAGGGACTTTACGAATACGACGCGGTGTCGCGCCTGCGCGATTCGCAGCTCGGCGACGACCGGGTCAAGGACATCGGCAACTACATCGTCAAGGGCACCCTGTGGCAGGCCTTCGAGGCCGACGCGCCGACGGTGGTGCTGATCGACGAGATCGACAAGGCCGACATCGAATTCCCCAACGACCTGCTGCGCGAACTCGACCGCATGGAGTTCTACGTCTACGAGACGCGGGAGCTGGTCGTCGCCCGCCACCGGCCGATCGTCTTCATCACGTCCAACAACGAGAAAGAGCTGCCCGACGCGTTTCTGCGCCGCTGCTTCTTCCACTACATCAAGTTCCCCGACCGGGACACGATGCAGAAGATCGTCGACGTGCACTTCCCCGGCATCAAGCAGGCCCTGCTGAAGGAAGCGATGGAAGTCTTCTTCGGCCTGCGCGAGATTCCCGGCCTGAAAAAGAAGCCCTCGACCTCCGAACTCATCGACTGGCTCAAACTGCTGGTGTCCGAGGACATTCCGCCCGAGGCGCTGCGCTCGCCCGACCAGAAGGCGATCATCCCGCCGCTGCACGGCGCGCTGCTGAAGAACGAGCAGGACATGCACCTCTTCGAGCGCCTGGTTTTCATGGCCCAGCGCAACCGCTGAGCGGACGACGGCCATGTTGATCGACTTCTTTCTCCACCTCAAAGCACGCAAGCTGCCGGTGTCGACGAAGGAATTCCTGACCCTGCTCGAAGCGCTCCAGGCCGGCCTCGGCGGCCACAGCATGGAAGACTTTTACTTCCTGTCGCGCGCCACGCTGGTCAAGGATGAATCCCACTTCGACCGTTTCGACCAGGCTTTCGGCGAGTACTTCAAAGGCATCGAAGCGATCCCCGGGCTGGAAGTCGACCTGCCCGAGGAATGGCTGAAGGCGCTGGCGCAAAAGCACCTCAGCCCCGAGGAGAAGGCCCGGCTCGAAAAGCTCGGCTGGGACAAGCTGATGGAGGAATTCAAAAAGCGCCTGCAGGAACAGAAAGGACGCCACCAGGGCGGCTCGAAGTGGGTCGGCACCGGCGGCACGTCACCCTTTGGCAACAGCGGCTACCACCCCGAAGGCATCCGCGTCGGCGGCGAATCGGCCGGCAACCGCACGGCCGTCAAGGTGTGGGACCAGCGCGAATACCGCAATCTCGACGATTCGGTCGAACTCGGCACGCGCAACATCAAGGTCGCGCTGCGCCGCCTGCGCCGCTTTGCCCGCCTCGGCGCGCCCGACGAACTCGATCTGGACGGCACCATCGCCGCCACCGCCCGCAACGCCGGCTACCTCGACCTGCTGATGCGCCCCGAACGCCACAACGCGGTCAAGGTGCTGATCTTCTTCGACGTGGGCGGCTCGATGGACGACCACGTGAAGGTCTGCGAAGAGCTGTTTTCGGCGTGCCGGGCCGAGTTCAAGCACCTCGAATACTTCTACTTCCACAACTGCGTCTACGACCACGTGTGGCGCGACAGCATCCGCCGCCATTCCGAACGCACGCCGACGCTGGATGTGCTCCACAAGTACGGCCCCGACTACAAGCTGATCTTCGTCGGCGATGCGACGATGAGCCCCTACGAGATCCTGCAGCCCGGCGGCTCCATCGAATACAACAACCCCGAACCGGGCGCCACCTGGCTGCGCCGCCTGGCCGACGCCTATCCGGCCGTCGCCTGGCTCAACCCCGAGCCCGAACGGATGTGGGACTACCGCCAGTCGATCGGCATCGTCCGCGAGCTGCTCGGCGAACGGATGTTCCCGCTGACCCTCGACGGTCTGACGCGGGCGATCACCCACCTGTCACGCAAGAATTAGGCCTGCGGATCAGGGCACCCGGTAGCTGTCCTGGGTCATCACATCGACGCCGCAGGGCAGCTGTTCGATCCAGTCGAGGAAGCGATTGACCATCGCCTTGCCTTCGAAGCGGCAACCGTGCTGCGGGACGATCATCTCGACGTCGAGCTGGCGCACCATGTTCACCCAGAAACGGCAGATTTTGTTCGAGATCATGTAGCGGCGGTGGAAGCCGGCCATCGTCACCACGTGGTCGTCGAAGTCGCGCACCGGCTCGGCGGCCTGGTTGTGGTCGACGAGGGAAGCGCCCATGTCGCCGGAGAACAGAATCTTCGCAACCGGGTCGTAGAACTGGAAGTTGCCTTCCGAATGCATGAAGTGGGCCGGCAGCGCCTTGATGCGATTCTCGCCAAGGAGGATGTTCATGCCCTCGTCGGGAATGCCGACGATGCGGCTGGTGTAATCCTTGCCGGTGGTGAAGTGCGGCACGAAGCGCGTCCACAGCTTCGAGATCATCACCTTGCAGTGGGTGGCGACCATCCACTTGTTGAGCGAGGCGATGATGTCCGGATCGGCGTGGGTGGCGAAGATGAAATCCAGGCCGCGGGACGGGAAGAAGCGTTGCATCGACATCAGCAGCCCGGTGTAGGTCATGTTGCCGCCGGGATCGATCAGGGCGCCGTGTTCGCCGTCGACGATCAGGAACTGATTGCACTGCACGGCATGGTCGGCCTCTTCGTCCACCAGGTCGTAAAAGGCCAGACAGGCGTGCTTGCCGTTGTTGAAGAGTTCGACAGCCATGGCGTTCGGAAGCGGGGAATTGGTCGGACCGCAACTCTATCCGACATCGCCGGATGTCGAACAGTTAGCAACGATTTACATTGACGATTGTCAAACATTGCCTCGTCGAGGCAAACATTTTTGGAGTATGGTGTTCGTTTTTGCCCTGCAGCAACGAGGTTTCGCCGTGAAGAAATCCGCCCTGTTCCTGTCGTCGCTGGCGTGCTTCGCGCTGTTCGAACCGGCCGCCGCGCTGGCCCTAGACGCCGCTCCAGCCGCCGCCCGCGCCGGCAAGGCCGTGCCATTCGGCGGCGCCTATCCGGCATCGCAAAACGGCCGGCGCGCCCAGGACATCCAGCGCCCGAGCTCAACCATTTGCGCGCTGCGCGAGCAGACCCGCGGCATCAACGGCGGCACCACCCGCCAGGACGCGTCGGGCAAGATCCACGTCTTCAACGACCCCTCCGCCCTCAACAACCGCAGTGGCGACATCTACGCCGACTGCTCCCGCGAGGCCGGCCGCCTCCGCGCGACGCGCCCCGCCACGCGCGCCACATCGGCCTACAACGCCCGCACCAATACGCTGAAAGCCGCCTCCGACGGCTACATCAACCGCTCGGCCACCAGCTCGATGATGCCGAAGAAGGCGCCGTCGATGTACGACCCGGCCACCGGCACCCTCAAGACCGCCAAACGGCCCAACGCCTACCAGATCTACCAGCAGTAAACGGAAAACGGGGCGCACCCCGCGGCCCGCCCCGTTTTTCCCGGCCACCGGGGCACGCGGCCCCGGCTGCGTTCAGTTGGCGTTCATCGCCAGCATCAGCTGGTTGATGCGCTTCACGAAACTCGCCGGATCGTCGAGCGTGCCGCCCTCGGCGAGCAGGGCCTGGTCGAACAGCACCGCGGCCCAGTCGTCGAACTGCTGGTTCTCGTACTTGAGACGCAGCACCACCGGGTGGGCCGGGTTGATCTCGAGGATCGGCTTCGACATCGGCATGTTCTGGCCGGCGGCCTTCATCAGACGCGCCAGATTCATCCCCATGTCGTGCTCGTCGGCCACCAGACAGGCCGGCGAATCGGTCAGGCGATGGGTGACGCGCACTTCCTTGACCTTGTCGCCGAGGCTGCCCTTCATCTTGTCGAGCAGATCCTTCAGCTCGCCGGTTTCCTTCTCGACGGCGGCCTTCTCGGCTTCGTCCTCGAGCTTGCCGAGGTCCAGGCCGCCCTTTGCCACCGAGGCCAGTTGCTTGCCGTCGAACTCGCTCAGGTTGCCGACCACCCATTCATCGACGCGGTCGGACAGCAGCAGCACCTCGATGCCCTTCTTGCGGAAGATTTCGAGGTGCGGGCTGTTCTTCGCGGCATTGAAGGTGTCGGCGGTGACGTAATAGATCTTGTCCTGGCCTTCCTTCATGCGGGCGATGTAGTCGGCCAGCGCAACCGTCTCGTCGGCGGTGTCGGCCTGGGTGGACGCGAAGCGCAGCAGGCCGGCGATCTTCTCCTTGTTGGAGTGATCCTCGCCGACGCCCTCCTTCAGCACCTTGCCGAACTCCTTCCAGAAGGTCGCGTACTTGTCCTTCTGGTTCTCCGCGAGGTCTTCGAGCAGGCCCAGCACCTTCTTCGTGCAGCCGGCGCGCAGCAGATCGATGTCCTTCGACTCCTGCAGGATCTCCCGCGATACGTTGAGCGGCAGATCGTTGGAATCGACGACGCCGCGCACGAAACGCAGATACAGCGGCATCAACTTCTCGGCGTCGTCCATGATGAACACGCGGCGCACGTAAAGCTTGACGCCGTGGCGGGCCTGGCGGTCCCACATGTCGAACGGCGCGTGGCCGGGCACGTAGAGCAGCTGAGTGTATTCGTGACGGCCTTCGGCCTTCGAGTGCGTCCACGCCAGCGGTTCTTCGTAGTCGTGGCCGACGTGCTTGTAGAACTCGGCGTACTCCTCGTCGGTGATCTCCGACTTGGCGCGCGCCCACAGCGCGTTGGCCTTGTTCACCGTCTCGTCCTCGTCGGTGACGACCTGCTCCTTCTTCTCGTCGTCCCACGACTCCTTCTTCATCACCACCGGCTGCAGGATGTGGTCGGAGTACTTCTGGATGATCGAACGCAGCTTCCAGGTGGCGAGCAGATCGTCCTGGTCGTCGCGCAGGTGCAGCGTGATCTCGGTGCCGCGGCCGGCCTTTTCGATCGGCTCGACGGTGTATTCGCCGGCGCTGTCGCCGGTCATCGCGCATTCCCACTGCACACCGTCGGCGGCGGCCAGGCCGGCCCGGCGGGTGCGCACCGTGACCTTGTCGGCGACGATGAAGGCGGAGTAGAAACCCACACCGAACTGGCCGATCAGGTGGGCGTCCTTCTTCTGGTCGCCGGTGAGCTTGCCGAAGAATTCCTTGGTGCCCGACTTGGCGATGGTGCCCAGATTGGTCACCACCTCGTCACGGTTCATGCCGATGCCGTTGTCGGCAATGGTCAGCGTCCGCGCGGCCTTGTCGAAACTCACGCGGATCTTCAACTCGGCGTCGTCCTCGAACAGCCCGCCGTTCTCGAGGGCTTCGAAACGCAGCTTGTCGCAGGCGTCGGACGCATTCGAAACCAGCTCCCGCAGGAAGATTTCACGGTTCGAATACAGCGAATGAATCATGAGGTGCAGCAGCTGCTTGACCTCGGCCTGGAAGTTCAAGGTTTGCGCGGACATTTGCTCGACAGTCATAAAGCTTGCTCCAAAGGGACCGTTAACACCCCCCATATGGGTGCAGCCGTCCGGCTTTCAAGCCCCCGCAATTTCTCCCGATGGAACCAGCCCGACTCCCGTCCTCCGTCCTTTCCGCACACGCCGGAGCGGCCGAAGGACAAGCCCGGCCGCCCGGCCGTCCGATGCGCCGCCTGCGCGTCGCCATCTGGGCCGCCTTCGCACTGCTCGCCGCGCTGATCGTCGCCGTCGCGGTTTCGCTGGTCCGCTTCGACCGCGAGCAGGCCCTGCAGCGCACCGAATCCGAACTGCAGAGCCTGTCGCGCGTCCTCGAGGAACACGTCGCCCGCAGCTTCGGCGAAGCCGAAAGCGCGGTGGTCGAAGTGGCCGGCATGGTCGCCGCGCGCGGCGGCGTGGACCCCGTCGCCGAACGCGACTTCCACGCCGTGCTGCGCCAGCGCGCCGCCCACCTGCCGGAAGTCGAATACCTTTTCGTCGAACGCGAAGACGGCAGCCTGGCCGCCCGCTCCGACATCCCGCTGCCGGCCGACAACGGCAGCGCCCCGTCGCCGCGGCCGCTGCCGCAGCGCCTCCACGAAAACATCGAAATCGGCACCCCGACCCACAGCGCCAACGGCAAGTGGGTCACGCCGATCACCCGCCAGGTCTTCGACGCCAGCGGCAAATATGTCGGTTCCGTCGGTGCGGCGATGAGCCACGCCTACTTCGACGGCGTCTATCGCGACCTGCGCCTGTCCAACCGCGACACGATCCTGATTCTCCACGCCACCCGTGCGCTGACCCTGATCCGCCATCCCGTCGTCGATGCGCTGATCGGCCGCAGCGTGGTCGATTCCCCGGCGATCGGCGCCGGGCCCGAATCGCGCAGCCTGGTCGTCACCGGCCCGCTCGACGGCGATCCGGCCGACCGGATCACCGCCTACCGCCGTCTGGCCGACCGTCCGCTGATCGTTGGCACCAGCCGCCCGATCGACGACGCCTTCGCCAGTTTCCACGAGCACCGCCGCCGCATCGCCACCGGCGCCGGGCTGATGCTGACGCTGCTCGGCGCCCTCGCGCTGCTGCTGCACCGCGACACCATGCGCCGCGACGACGAAAGCCAGATTCTTGCCGAACTCAACGCCAACCTCGAGGAACGGGTCCGCCTGCGCACCGACGAACTGGAACAGACCAACCGCGAACTGCTCAACTTCAGCTATTCGGTGTCCCACGACCTGCGCGCCCCGCTGCGCGCCATCAACGGCTTCGCCCATGCGCTCGAGGAGGACTACGGCGCGCACCTCGACGACACCGGCCGCGGCTACCTCGTCCGGCTGCGCAAGGCCAGCCTGCGCATGGGCGACCTGATCGACGAGCTGCTCAAACTCGCCAGCGTCTCCCACCGGCCGCTGCACATCGAGCACACCGACGTCTCGGCGATCGCCCGCGAGATTCTCGACGACCTCACCAGCCACGCCCGCGAGCGGATCGTGCATTTTCATGTGGACAACGGCCTCGGCGCCGACGCCGACGCGGCCCTGATCCGCAAAGCCCTCGAAAACCTGATCGGCAACGCCTGGAAGTTCTCGCGCGACAGCCACCCGGCGATCATCCAGGTTGGCGGCCGGCCCCACGGCGACGAGCATCTGTTTTACGTCACCGACAACGGCATCGGCTTCGACATGGAACACGCCGCCCGCCTGTTCCAGCCCTTCCAGCAGCTGCACAAACGCGACGGCTTCGACGGCTCGGGCATCGGTCTGGCCAGCGTGCGCCGCATCATCGAACGCCACGGCGGACTGGTCTGGGCCGAATCGGCCCCCGGCGCCGGCACGACCCTGTTCTTCACGCTGCCGCGCAGCCCGGCGATGGTGCGCCGCCCCCGCGAGCGCCGGCAGGGCTGACGCGCCCCGTCACACGTAACGGATTTCCAGCACCTCGATCTCGCGCAGCCCGGACGGGCTCGCGAAGCGCACCACGTCGCCCTCGCGCGCCTTCAGCAGCGCCCGCGACAAGGGCGCGATCCAGCTGATCCGCCCTTCCGATGCATTGGCTTCATCGACACCGACGATCTGATAGGTCTGCTCGATACCCCCATCCACATCGCAGACCGTCACCGTCGCGCCGAAGAACACCTGCTCGACGTTCTCCTGCTCGGCCGGCGTCACCACCGTCGCACTCTCCAGGCGCTTGATCAGAAAGCGGATGCGCCGGTCGATCTCGCGCAGGCGCTTCTTGCCGTAGATGTAATCGCCGTTCTCCGAGCGGTCGCCGTTCGACGCCGCCCAGCGCACGGTTTCCACCAGCCGCGGACGCTCATCGCGCACCAGCTGGTCGAG
>SSSX01000702.1 GCA_015657735.1 Zoogloeaceae bacterium | reverse complement strand
GATCGTCGCGGCGGCCGATCCGGAGGCCGGGCGCGTGCTGACGGCGATGGCCGACGGCAAGCTGCATCTCGCCGGCGACCGCGCGTTGATCATCGACGCCGACAAGGCGGTCGACGCGGCCACCGGCGCGGCGCTCAAGGCACCGGCCGATGCCGAGCCGGTCACCGTCAATAACCGCATCCGCGGCGAGCTGGGCCGGGCGCTGGCGGCCCTCAAACTGTTCGATGCCGACGCTGCCGTGCGTCTGGCCTCGGCGCACGAGCTGCAAAGCAAGGTCGGCCCCGAGATGGCGCCGCTGCTCGCCAAGGCGCTCGACAAGGAATCCGACGCCCGCATCAGGGCGCTGCTGACCACCGCCCACGCCCAGGCCACGCTCGGCGACGCCGATCCGGCCGCCCGCCTGGCCGCCGTGCAGGCGCTGGCCGACTCCAGTTCGCCGGTGATCAAGGCGGTGCTGCTGCCGCTCACCGACAAGGCCGGCGAGCCGGAAGACAAGGTGCGCTACGCCGCCATCGAGGCGGTCAAGGCCATCGAGCGCCGCCTGGCGGTCGGCGAGACGCTGGGCAGCATCTTCAGCGGCGTGTCGCTGGGTTCGATCCTGCTGCTGGCGGCGCTCGGGCTGGCGATCACCTACGGCGTGATGGGCGTCATCAACATGGCCCACGGCGAGTTGCTGATGATCGGCGCCTACTCGGCCTACGGCGTGCAGAGCCTGTTCCGCGCCCATGCGCCGGCGGCCATCGACTGGTATCTGCCGGCGGCCATCCCGGTCGCCTTCTTTGCCGCGGCGCTGGTCGGCGTCGTCATGGAACGCACGGTGATCCGCTGGCTGTACGGCCGCACGCTGGAAACCCTGCTCGCCACCTGGGGCCTCTCGCTGGTGCTGATCCAGGCCGCCCGCGTGCTGTTCGGCGCGCAGAACGTCGAAGTCGCCAACCCGGGCTGGATGTCCGGCGGCGTCGAACTGATGCCCAACCTGATGCTGCCGTGGAACCGCATCGTCATCATCGGCTTCGCGCTGTTCGTGCTGTTCCTGGTGTGGGTGCTGATGAACAAGACCCGGCTCGGCATGTTCGTCCGCGCGGTGACGCAGAACCGGCCGATGGCTTCGTGCGTCGGCGTGCCCACGGCGCGCATCGATACCCTGGCGTTCGCACTGGGCGCCGGCATCGCCGGATTGGGCGGCGTGGCGCTGTCGCAAATCTCCAACGTCGGCCCGGACATGGGGCAGGGCTACATCGTCGATTCCTTCATGGTGGTGGTGGTCGGCGGCGTCGGGCAGCTGGCCGGCGCGGTGTGGGCGGCGCTCGGCCTCGGCATCTTCTCGAAACTGCTCGAAGGCTGGGCCGGCGCGGTGATCGCCAAGATCTGCGTCCTCGTCGCCATCATCGTCTTCATCCAGAAGCGTCCGCAGGGCATCTTCGCCCTCAAGGGCCGCTTCGTCGAATAAGGAGAATGGACGCCATGCGCAAACCGCTCATCGTTCGCATATTGTCCGCGCTGGACAGCCGGGCCTGGATCGCCCTCGCCGCCTTCCTCGGCGTGGCCCTCGTGGCCGTTCCGGTGCTGCACCTGGCGGTGCCGGAAGACAGCGCCCTGCACGTGTCGACCTACGCCATCACGCTGATCGGCAAGATCATGTGCTACGCGCTGGTCGCCGTGGCGATGGATCTGATCTGGGGTTACGGCGGCATCCTGTCGCTCGGTCACGGGCTGTTCTTCGCCCTCGGCGGCTACGCCTTCGGAATGTACCTGATGCGCCAGATCGGCCGCGACGGCAGCTACGGCGCCGACCTGCCCGACTTCATGGTGTTCCTCGACTGGAAAGCGTTGCCGTGGTTCTGGACCGGCAGCGAGCACTTCGGCTGGATGGTCTTCCTGGTGCTCGCGGTGCCGGCGGCGGTGGCCTTCGTGTTCGGTTACTTCGCCTTCCGCTCGCGGATCAAGGGCGTGTATTTCTCGATCATCACCCAGGCGCTGACCTACGCCGCGATGCTGTTCTTCTTCCGCAACGAGACGGGCTTCGGCGGCAACAACGGCTTCACCGACTTCAAGCGCATCCTCGGCTACGGCATCACGACCCCGGAAATGCGCCTCGTGCTGTTCTGCCTGACCGCGCTGACGCTGGCCGCAACGCTGGTTTTCGCGGCGTGGCTGGTCAAGTCGAAGTTCGGACGGGTGCTCGCCGCGATCCGCGATGCCGAGTCCCGCGTGATGTTCATCGGCTACAACCCACTCTGGTACAAGCTGACGCTGTGGACGATCTCGGCGGTGCTGTGCGGCGTCGCCGGCGCGCTCTACGTGCCGCAGGTCGGCATCATCAACCCCTCCGAGATGTCGCCCGGCAACTCCATCGAGATCGCCATCTGGGTGGCGGTCGGCGGGCGCGGCACGCTGATCGGGCCGGTGATCGGAGCCTTCGTGGTCAACCTCGCCAAGAGCTGGTTCACGGTCAGCTTTCCCGAATACTGGCTGTTCTTCCTCGGCCTGCTGTTCATCGTCGTCACGCTGCTGCTGCCGCAAGGCCTGGTCGGCTTGTGGAAGAAGCTCATGAAGAAAGAAGGAGTCGCCGCATGAACGCCGCCCTGATCGCCACCGACCTCGACAACCGCCCGGAAGGCAGCGACGGGGCCGACCAGCTCGGCCACTTCGTCACCGGCGAGCTCGACCTGTCGCACGGCGTCGCGCTCTACCTCGAAGACATCACCGTCAGCTTCGATGGCTTCCGGGCGCTGAACAGCCTCAACCTGACCATCGACGCCGGCGAGCTGCGCTGCATCATCGGCCCCAACGGCGCCGGCAAGACGACGATGATGGACGTCATCACCGGCAAGACGCGGCCCGACGCCGGCAAGGCCTTCTTCGGCCAGACCATCGACCTGACGCGCCTGACCGAGCCGGAAATCGCCCACGCCGGCATCGGCCGCAAGTTCCAGAAACCGACCGTTTTCGAACAGCACACGGTGTTCGAAAACCTCGAACTGGCGATGAAGACCGACAAGCGGGTGTGGCAGAGCCTGATGGCCTGGCTGAGCGGCGACGACCGCGACCGGATCGCCGACACGCTCAAGCTGATCCGCCTCGACGGCGAGGCCGGGCGGCCCGCCGGTCTGCTCTCGCACGGCCAGAAGCAGTGGCTGGAAATCGGCATGCTGCTGATGCAGGAGCCGAAACTGCTGCTGCTCGACGAACCGGTCGCCGGCATGACCGACGACGAGACGATGCGTACCGCCGAGTTGCTGGTGTCGCTCGCCGGCAAGCATTCGCTGGTCGTCGTCGAGCACGACATGGCCTTCGTCGAAAAACTCGGCGGCAAGGTCACCGTGCTGCACGAAGGCGCGGTGCTGGCCGAGGGCGCGCTGGCCAGCGTGCAGAACGACCCGCGCGTCATCGAGGTCTATCTCGGCCGCTGAACACCGGAGAAAACACATGCTGACCGTAACCGATCTCCACCAGGCCTATGGTGGTTCCCACATCCTGCGCGGCCTGTCGTGCGAGCTCAAGGCGGGCGAAGTGACGACGCTGCTGGGCCGCAACGGCGTCGGCAAGACCACGCTGCTCAAGTCGCTGATGGGTCTGGTCAAGACCAAGTCCGGCTGCATCCGCTTCGACGGCCGCGACATCACCCAGCTGGCGCCGCACGAACGGGTCAAGGCCGGCATCGGCTACGTGCCGCAGGGCCGCGAGATCTTCCCGCGCCTCACCGTCGAGGAAAACCTGCTGATGGGTCTGGCGACCCGGCCGGGCGGCACGCGGATTCCCGAGCGCATCTTCGAGATGTTTCCGGTGCTCCGGCAGATGCTGCACCGGCGCGGCGGCGATCTTTCCGGCGGCCAGCAGCAGCAGCTCGCCATCGGCCGGGCGCTGGCGATGGGGCCGCGGCTGCTGATCCTCGACGAGCCGACCGAAGGCATCCAGCCGTCGATCATCAAGGACATCGAGCGCGCCATCCGCCTGCTCGCGCAGACCGGCGAAATGGCCATCCTGCTCGTCGAACAGTACTACGATTTTGCCGAGGCGCTGGCCGACCAGTATCTCCTGATGGAGCGCGGCGAATTCATCATGCGCGGCCGCGGCGAGACGATGCCGCGGGACGGCGTGCGCGAGGCGCTGGCGGTGTGATCCCGCGCGCCCCGGCGGCCGTTTCCGTCGCACGCCGGACTGCGCCTTGCCGGGCATTCCGCCGCGTATGGTAATTTACAAAAAAATCATCCACGCCGATGCCGACCCTACCGACCGACTGGCTCTCGCTGCTCGTCCTGACCTTCGTACTCGGCATGAAGCACGGCTTCGATGCCGATCATCTGGCCACCATCGACGGGCTGACCCGCTTCAACGCGCGCCGCCGGCCCGGCCTCGCGCGCTACTGCGGCACGCTGTTTTCGCTGGGCCACGGTGCGGTGGTGACGGCGATTGCGCTGGGCGTCTCGTCCGTCGCCGGACAGTGGGCCGTGCCGGCGTGGTTCGACACCCTCGGCGCGCTGGTTTCGATCGCCTTCCCGGCGGCGCTGGGCAGTCTCAATCTGGCCGCCGTGCTGCGCGCCGGAGCGGACGAGGTGTTGCGGCCGGTCGGTCTGAAAGGGCGGATGCTCGGCGGGCTGGGCCGGGTTTCCCACCCGGCGCTGGTCGCGCTGATCGGCGCGCTGTTCGCGTTGTCTTTCGACACCCTGTCGCAAGCCGCCTTCTTTGCGATGACGGCCAGCCGCTTCGGCGGCTGGGAACATGCCTTGCTGCTGGCCGGCCTGTTCGTGCTCGGCATGCTGCTCACCGACGGCATCAACGGCCTGTGGATCGCGCGCCTAATCGCCCGCGCCGACGAGGTCGCCCGGCTCGCCTCGCGGATCATGGGGCTGGCGGTGGCGGGGATCAGCCTGCTGGTGGCGGCCCTCTCCGCCGCCAGATACCTCTCGCCGGCCGTCGACGCGTGGAGCGAAGGGCGGGAACTGGT
>SSSX01000701.1 GCA_015657735.1 Zoogloeaceae bacterium | reverse complement strand
TTCTCGGCATTGGCGAGGCGCGCCGAACGCGTGAAGTTGTACGAACCGGTGGCCACCGCGGCGCGGGCGCCGCCGTCCGGGTCGAAGATCATCACCTTGTTGTGGGCGATGTTGTAGCGGGTTTCGACCGCCACCGGCACGCCGGCGGCGAGCAGCTCGGGCAGCACGCTGAAGGTGCCGGGGCGGTTCGATTCGGCGTCCAGCAGCACCTCGACCTGCACCCCGCGGCGGTGCGCGGCGATGAGGCCGCGGGCCAGCGGCTTGCTCGTAAACAGATAGGCCTGGACGAGAATACGTTCCCTGGCGCCGTCGATCGCCGCCAGCAGGGCCTGCTCCGGATCGTTCCACGGCGAGAAGGCCAGCTCGACCTTGCCTTTCGCGGCCAGCGTGAGGGCCGGCTCCCGCGCGGGGGTGGCGACCTCGGCCGACGCCTCCACCGCCAGGCCGGCGGCCAGGCCCGCCAGCAGCAGGCGCCAGCGCATCAGGCGCGGCGTTCCAGCACGGCGGCGAAGAAACCGTCGGTGTCGTGGGCGGCGGGGGTCAGGTGGAGCTGCTCGCCGCAGGCGACAGCGATGCCCTGCTTGGCGAGCACATCCTCGGCGTTGACTGGCGAGAAGGCCGGATTGGCCGCCACGAAGGCGGCGACGATGGCTTCGTTCTCCTCCGGCAGCAGGCTGCAGGTGGCATAGACGAGACGGCCGCCGGTTTTGACGAGGCGCGCCGCGCTGGCCAGGATCGCGCCCTGCTTGGCGGTGAGTTCGGCCAGCGCCTCGGGGCTCTGGCGCCACTTGAGATCGGGGTTGCGGCGCAGGGTGCCGAGGCCGCTGCACGGCGCGTCGACCAGCACCCGGTCGATCTTGCCGGCCAGGCGCTTGACGCGCGGGTCGTTCTCGCTGGCGATGACCACCGGATGGATGTTCGACAGGCCCGAGCGGGCCATGCGCGGCTTGAGCTTCCCGAGCCGCTTGTCGGACACGTCGAAGGCGTACAGGCTGCCGGAGTTGCGCATCAGCGCGCCGAGCAGCAGGGTCTTGCCGCCGGCGCCGGCGCAGAAGTCGACGACCATCTCGCCGCGCTTGGGCTGAACCAGGAAGCCGAGGAGCTGGCTGCCTTCGTCCTGCACCTCGAAGCTGCCGTCGAGGAACAACGGGTGCTTCTGCAGCGCCGGCTTGCCTTCGAGGCGCACGGCCAGCGGCGAGAAGCGCCCCGGCGCGCAGGCGATGCCGTCGGCGCGCAGCCGGTCCACCAGCGCGTCGCGCTCGATCTTGGCCGGATTGACGCGCAGGTCGAGGGGCGCCGGGCGGTTGAGGCTCTGCGCCAGCGCGACGACTTCGTCGGGGCTCTTGAAGGCGAGCAGGCGCTCGGCGAGCCAGTCGGGCAGGTCGGCGCCTTCGGCGAGGCTCGTTTCGCCGAGTTCGCGGCCTTTCACTTCGGTGAAGAAGTCGGTGTCGCGGCCGTGCAGGCCGTCGCCGAGCTGGCGCAGCGTGGTGCCCTCGACGCGGGCCAGCCAGGCGAGGACCAGCTTGCGGGTGGACATG
>SSSX01000700.1 GCA_015657735.1 Zoogloeaceae bacterium | reverse complement strand
GACAGCGGGGTGGCGACTTCGCCGATGGCCAGCCAGAACCCGACCATCAGCGTCACGCCGCCGTAGAACGCCGCGTCGAGCTTGAGGATGCGGCTGACGTCAAGGCGCTCGCCGGCGGCCTGCAGGCGCTTGCCGAGGGTGGCGTGCACCACCATCAGCGGCACCGCGAGGGACAGGGTGTTGACCCCGAGGTGGAGCAGATCGGTGGGCTCGAACAGCAGCCCCTGGGCGGCGAGGCCGATGGCGAAGCCGAACAGCGCCGGCACGAAGCCGAGGGCCAGATAGATCGGCATCGCACCGAGGAAGTGCAGTTCGGACGGGCCGACGGGCAGGTGGAAGGCCTGCATGAACAGCGTGAACAACACGCCGGCGATCAGGCTGCGGACGATGAGCTGCGGCTGCTTGAGCAGATGGACGGACTGGCTGCCGAGCAGCGCCACGCTGGCGACGTTGGCGGCGAGGATCTTGGCAGTGGCGACGTACCCCGGTTCGATGTGCATTGTGCTTTCCTTCGTGACAGATGGACGAAGTGCGGCAAGACATCGGGGGGTGCGCGAGCGCTGCGTGAAACGAGGAAACGGACCGGTTGCCGGGCCGGCGTCGATCAGTGGCGGGAACGGTTCCGGGGAATGCGGCGGAAACGGAACGGACGTCAATGGTCGGGCAAGCCCAGCGGTCGGCTCTGCCCACACCCCGGGGCCAATACCACACCAATAACGTCACAGGCCGGTCTTCTGGCTCGCCTTCGTTCTCTTCTGCCAACCTTCCCATGCGCGAGGTGCGCACAGTGGCGTGGAGCAGATTCGTCAGGCTTACAGCAGCGGGGGCTGCGCCGGAATGGTCGGGGAGCGCGTGCTCCCGACGTCACCGGACTTCCCGTTTCACCTTCTCCGCAGACGCGGAGTCGGCACCCGTAACGGCGCGCAGTCTAACCGCATACGCCGGGCGCGTGCAAGCGTCGCGCGGCGGGGACCATTCCGGAAGGCGGCGCCGTCGGTCTTTCAGCCCTAAGGCGGTTCTTTGCCCGGCTAGATGAGCTTCAGCGCGCGGGCGCGTGCCAGGGCGCCCGCGCGGCTGGATACGTCGAGCTTCATGTAGAGTTTTTGGAAATGCCCTTTGACGGTGGTCAGTGAAACGTTGATTCGGTCGGCGATCTGCTGGTTGGAGAGTCCTGCATCCAGAAGGACCAGCAATTCCTTCTGGCGTCGGGTAAGGGGTTCGACGAGGTGTGATTCCAGATCTGGAATGTCGAGGCTGTGCTGGGGCTCCAGTTTGGTCAGCGGCAGGCGTCTGCAGATGTCGGAGAAGAAACGGCGCTCCTGGGCGAGGGCAAAGCCCCAGGATGTGGGTTTGGTATCCAGAACCAGCTGCGCGATGATGTCTGCGTTGTCGTCGAAAGGGCGGACGATGTTTCGAGTCGATGCAATGGTGATTGCCTGGGTCAGGTAGCGGTTTCCGAGGGCCAGGTTGCCCTTCTGAACGGCGATCCCTGCCTCGGCCAGCGCGAGCTCGACGAGTCTGCCCGCCCGCCCTTCATGTCGGGCACGCTTGACTTCCTCGACAATCAGGCTGTCGACGTTGCGGGTCATGCCGGTCTTGATGTGGAGGTCGATCGCCGCGGCGAGGTAGGCATCCACGTTGCGAGCGACGCCCGAAATGGATGCCGGCACGCTGATCGGCGCATCGAGCCGGATTCCTATGCGCGCAGCCTCCGTGATGGCATCCGGGGTGTTGCCCAGTCGCAGCATTCGGCTGATCAGGTAGCAGGACAAGAAATACCCGGCCCGGGGCGAATAGCTATTCGCGATTTCGCGCAATTCGGCGAGTTTTTGTTGGCTGTCCGGTTCGTTGTCGGACCACAGTTTGACAGCCGCATCCAGGCCGCAGGCGACGATGTCGACGACGCCGTGGATGCGGGATGTGCGCAGCCCGTGCTCCAGGAACGCGCGTCCTTCCTCGTACTGCCCCATTTCCACCGCACATTTGGATGCCAGCAGGGCGACCGTGCCGTAGATGCCCGAATGCTCGTCGAGTTTGCTGCGCAGGAAAGTCAGGGCATTGATCAGCTCGGGTTGAATCTGCGAGTAGTTGCCTTCGAGTATGGCGGGCAGTGAATTGAGGCCGATGATCCAGCCGTTGGCATAGACGCTCCGGGCTTGAAACGCATGGATCTGGGCGGCGTGGGCAGCGTCCCGTGCTTCCATGAACTGGAAGGCGCTGGAGTAATAGAGGCTTTGGGTGAGGTGGGCGGCGGTGGTATCGAAGGGGTGATCGTCGGCTTGTGCGCCCTGGAGCCAGCGCGTGGCACTGGCGTGGGCGTCGGACAGATCGTCGGAGAAGATCGCCAGGCACACGTGGGTGATATCGACACGACGGTTCAGCGTCCGGAGGGAGGATTCCTCCGGGGTATCGACGGCTGATTGTTCGATCCGCCTGGATAGCCGGCTTATTTCGCTGCGGGCGTTGGCATAGCGGCGCCGCAGGACCAGCGCCCAGGCGTACCAGTACTCGGTTTCCCAGCCTAAGGCGACCCGGTTCTGGCGCAATACCTCGACCCAGGTGATGTATTGGAGCATGTCGCCCC
Source organism: Zoogloeaceae bacterium (assembly GCA_015657735.1). GTDB lineage: Bacteria > Pseudomonadota > Gammaproteobacteria > Burkholderiales > Rhodocyclaceae > Zoogloea. The sequence continues at coordinate 188 of SSSX01000700.1, read as the reverse complement.
GGTCTCGTACGAAATCGGCGGCGCTGCGTTCGAGGATGGCGCTCGCTGTCTCGCCGGCGTTGGCATCCAGCGCGTACTCGATGGCTTCCCGCCAGTAGCCTTCCTTCTCACACCATCCGGCGGCTTTGATCAGGGTTTGTTCCCTGCTCGCGCTGGATGCGAGCTTGCGCGATTCCTTCAGCAGGTAT
>SSSX01000011.1 GCA_015657735.1 Zoogloeaceae bacterium | reverse complement strand
GGCCGCGCGGGACTCGCGGCGCACCAGCACCCGGGCCATCGGGCCGATGTAACGCGCGAACAGCTTTTCGACGCGCGCCAGCGCATCGGCCGGAATCGCGCCCGTTTCGGCGGTGCCGGCGATCTGCGAGGCCGTCGCCGGCACCATCGAAACGGGCTGGCGGCTGCTGGTGAGGGGCTGCCGCGATCCCGGCGCCGTCCCCTCGCCGGCCGTCACCCCGGTCAGGAATGCCGCCCGCGGCGCCGGATCGGGGATCATGTCGGCCAGCAGGCGGTGCAGATCGGCCCGGCTGCCGGCGCGCGGCACCGTCTTGCGCACCAGCACCTTGGCCATCGGCCCGATATGCAGCGCGAGGCTGCGTTCGGCGGCTTCGATGACCGCCGGCGTGAGGTCGACGCCGCTCACCGGCCGGACCAGCGACACCTCCGCCTCCCGTCCCGCGCTGCCCGGCTTGTCGCCGGTGTAGGCAAAGATTTCGTGTTCCCGCGCCTGGGCGTCGCGACGCACACCGAGGTGGTGGAAACAGGCCGCCGCGTTGCGCTTGAGGTGGTGGATCACCTCGAAGTAGGCCCGCGACACCAGCACGTGGCCGGGCTCGGCCAGACGCATGACGCGAAAGGCGGTGGAGATGCCGTCGCCGAGGATGCGCGAGCGACCGCCAGCGTCGGGCGCGACCTGCACCGGGCCGAGGTTGATGCCCATCAGGAGGCCGAGGCCCTCGCCGGCGGCCGCGTCGCCGATGTGGCTGGCGGCGCGCAGCGCATCTTCCGGATCGCCGACATAGCACACCGCGCAGCCTTCCTTGGTATTCACCGCCAGGCGCGTGGCCGCCGGAACGGGCGCGACGGCCTCGGTCAGCATGCGCGCAAGGCGCGTGCGGCCGGCGCTACGCGCGGCGTCGTCGCCGGCCGCCACGGCGACGTCGGCGAACAGCACGGCGGCGATGAAGCTGCGCGCCTCGGCCGCCGACAGGCCGAGCGGCAGCGCCGCCTCGACGGGCGGCTCGGCCGGCCCTTCACCGCCCGCCGGCGGGGCCAGGCAGGCCCGGCGGAAGCCCGCCACGTCGCGCGGACGGGCCGCCTCGTCGGGTTTCAGCGCCCAGTCGATGGCGTTCAGCAGGCCGACGCCAAAAACACCGGCGTTGCCGATACGCGCCGCGGCCGGCATCGCGTCGTCGCGCAGGCGGGCGAGCGATTCGAGCGGCAGCCGCCCGGTGACCATCCAGTACATCACGCCGGCCAGCGCGTAGAGGTCGGTCCACGGCCCCTGCTTGCCGTGGCGATGGTATTGCTCGGCCGGCGCGAAGCCGGGGCTCACCACCGCGGTCAGGGCCTGATCGCCACCGTCGGCCTCGAGGCGGCGGGCGGAACCGAAATCGAGTAGCACCGGCGAACCGTCGGCGCGGATGTAGATGTTGCCGGGCTTGATGTCGCGATGCAGGAAACCGGCGTCGTGGACAGCCTCCAGCCCGTCCAGCAGCGGGCGCACGATGCGCAGCAGGCTGGCCCGGTCGAGCGGCAGCCGCCCGACCAGCCAGCGGTGCAGCGGCTGACCCGTTTCGTACTCCATGACCATGTAGGCCGTGTCGTTGGCGCGGAAGTAGCGCAGCACGCGGACGATGCCCGAATGGTGGAAGCTGGCCAGCGCCCGCGATTCGAGCAGGAAGCGCTGCAAGCCCCAGTCGAAGCTCGCCCGGGCGTCGTCCGAGCGCGGCTGCACGCCCAGCCCGGCAGTGCGCACCGCGACATCGCGGGGCAGGTATTCCTTGATCGCCACCTGGCAATCCAGATTGGTATCGTGGGCCAGATAGGTGACGCCGAAGCCGCCGCCGCCGAGCACCCGCTCGATGCGGTACTCGCCGAGGACATGACCGTCGGGCAGCGCGGCGGGATCGCTCATGGCGTGGCCGGGCCGCTCAGCCGTCGATCATCTGCATGGCTTTTTCGAGGCTGCGGCGCATGCGGTTGAAGGAACTCGCCAGCACCGCCACCTCGTCGCGGCCGTTCTCCGGGAACTCGGGCTGGTCGAAGTCGCCGGTGCTGATCTTGTCGGCCGCCTCCGACATGCGCGACACCGGGCGCACGATCAGCCACGACAGCATCAGGTTGAGCGCCACGAACACCGCCACGAACACCGCCGCCAGCGAGGCCATGAAGGTGCGGAAGGCCTGCCCGGCGCTCTCGAGCGGCACCGACATCGGCACCGACACCACCTGCGCGCCGATCACCTCCTGCAACTTCCAGCCAAAGCCGTTGGCCGTGCCATACACCTTGAGCATGCCGGGCGGCGCCGCTGCCGGGGTGCCGTGGCAGCTCAGGCAGGCCGGCGTCTCGATGCGGATCGGGTGGGCGATGTACAGCGTGGGGCCGGTCGGCGTGTCGCGCTG